>CANFIL010000086.1 GCA_947447095.1 Actinomycetota bacterium
ATCTGTTGACATCTCTGGCTGGCTACTTTCGGATAAAGCGTTGAACTCTACTGCTGCTGGGCACGTGTACACATTTCCTGCAGGGACTCGAGTTGCAGCAAAAGGGCGCCTGGTAATTCAGCAAAGTGGAGTAGGTGCAGCGCATCTAGGCTTCGGTGTGAGTTGCTCCAAAGGTGGAACTATCAAGATTGGATACCACAATGGATCGACAATTGCCGAAGTGGACTCCGTACGAGTACCAGTAATTGCTCCACATGTCACCTATGGTCGGCTTCCGGATCTCACGGGAGGGTTTGCCCAGACCGCATCGTCAAAGAACGCAGCAAATTATGGTGTGAAGCCGGTATTGATTAGCGCCCTTTCCGCACATTGCGTCAAAGGACGGCTCTGCAGAGTCACATTGCGGGCACGAAATACACCAACTTTTCGATTGGGTAAATCACTGAGCGGAGTATCGATTACGTCTTCTGGAGTACTTACCGTGAATTCATCTAAGTCCGGGACTTACAAGCCGACGGTTGTAATGACAAATTCGTTTGGAACGACAACAAACACAATTACTGTGAGTGTGACAAATCGTTAGGGCGCCGGCCTGAGTACGTGGCCGAGTTTATTCGCGCTATGAATCTTCGGACGTGAAGCCTGTGTTGCTTCAATTGCAGCACAATATTTACTAAACGACGTAGGATGCAGACCTTTTTGTCGAAACGCTCGCACCGATTCGCATGTTCGTTGTGGTGATTTAATTTCGACTAAGACCAATTCAGGAACCATCTCAACGCGCTTTGTTGCCGACTCAAGAATCAAGGCTGAATCAATGGTGATTCGTTCAATAAGGTCTTGATTGATGATCGTCGATCGTTGAAACGTGGTGATCGCAGCAGGTTGTAAGTGTTCTGCAATGTCACGGTATCGACGACTAGGAGAGAGGTAGGTAACTGCGTCGTTGACGAGAAGGATTTCATTCGGGCCTAGGTCCTGGTGGCCCTCAAAAAGTGCCTTTTGAGTCTGGCCGTTTCCTAACTTCGCCTTAACCTCTAGCCGCGTGCGGTTCGATTCAACATAGTTACGGATACGCACTTTAATGCGGCGCCTTCGACGTTGGGCATGGTCACGATAGAGCAAGAGATCGGGATTATCAAAATACGTCGTTTGGTATGTGAAAGACCGTTTGCCTTCAATTTCCAGCGCGGCAAAATTCATTGCGGCATCGCTAAGAAGTTCATTAACGACGCTGCGTTCAACAATGAACTTCGTGTCGTATCGTCGAGGTGTTGTCCATCTCGAATCAATGTCAGTAAGGCCAACCGCCGGAAGCTTCGCGAGCGAAGTGAGATCGAAGGACATTAGTGCGCAGAGCGACGGTAGGTGACATCGACGGTGGTCGTCTCCTGCAGTAAATTAACGCCCGTAATGTTCATATGAATAATTTCAGCATCAAGGAGCTGGCTAAGGTGTGCCGAGAGTTTCACCGGGTCCGGAATTGCAGTGTCTAAAACGATGACTGCATTCTCTGAAGTGCTGCGAAACTTTTTACTATCGACAAGCGCCATGGCTAACAACATGAAGCTAACTAAAGTCACCGGCAACGAAAGCCCTACGAGATCAATCGCACAGATCAATGCGATTGAAAGAGAGATAAAGAAGTAGGCAATTTGGATGTGACGATATTCGAAACTTCGAAGGCGAATAATCGAGAGAACGCCAAAGAGGGCAAAGCCAACGGCAGAGGACAAAGGGCTGAAAGACAGGACGGTCAGGACCGAAAATAGGCCAACGTTGCATGCGAGAAAAACGGAGACTAGATCTGGTCGACGGTAATTGCGGTGGAAGAGCCCAAAGAGCAGGACACTTATGGCGACTACATCGAGTGCTAGCCGAGGCAGAATCAGTCCGAGATCTGCTGATTGCTGAGTGTTCATGGTTCTCCTAAAGGCGTGCTGTCGTTATTTGGATTGCACTCGCACAGTTGGTGACCACGGGGTAGTGCCGCGACTCGTTACTGCTCTCACCCGATAGTAAAAGACTCGGCCAGGGGTGACATTGCGAATGACTGTTTTAGTGGGTGAATCTAGTTTGAGACTAACCCATGTATTTTCATCAATAGATTGTTGAACTTGGTAACTCTTAATTGGGACTCCAGGAACCTTCTTACCGACCCAAGACATTGTGATTGTTTTCGTTGTCGGTGTGGCTGCGAGCTCAGGTGCGACGAGCGCAAAGCTGGTTGCAAGAGGACTGATTTGATCACTGCGACTTTTGAGAAAGTTGCTTATTCCTTCGGCGTTGGCATTCGCGCAATAGACATTGCATCCTGAAAAAGGATCGCTTTGTGGCCCCATGCTGCTGGCTAAAATTCCGCTGTAGATGTCACGCGGCATCCGCGCAAGATTGATTGCTTCTGCCTTCGCCCAAATTGTTACGAGAGACTCCGCGTACATCTCTCGACATGGGGCGTACGCGTTGCACTTTGCAACCATTGTGCTTGGACCCCAGCCATCTTCAACATAGAGATCTTGAAGTCCGCCCCAGGTTTGATCGGTACCCCACGGGAACATTCGGAATTTACCGTTCGAATCACTATGAAGATAAAAGTTGTTGTTGTTTGCGGCGTAACCATCCCAATGGCCAACGTAGGTTTCGGTTGCCCATTCCAGCGTCATCTCTTTGAGGTCCGTATGCGCCAACATAGCGTTGTACCAATCGGCTCCGTCAAGTTGGTTAATTTGCGCCAGCTCACGAAAGTCGCTGGTGTCAGTGGGGTCACCGAGGTCGGTTTGGAGTACGGCACCGTTGTAGATGTCCGGAAAGTATGGAGTGCCACCTTCGTAGAGGTGCGTAGTTCCATTTACCCACCGCGCAAGAGCGACTTCATCCATCGTTTCAATATTCGGGTGGAGGCCGTAATCGATGCACGTGGAGTTCTGCTCGGGATTCATGTCTGGTGCGCAGTTCATGTAGATGCGGGCATATCCCACTCTCGGTGCAGGAACTCCAACATTTCGAAAAAGGCGATACGCAGTTGCTTCGTGTACGTAAGAGCCATCCTGAACATCATTATTGAAAGTGAGTTTCTTAAGGCCAAGCAAACGTTGGTCTTTATTTCCAGTGCTGTTGATCTTGACTTTAAAACCGGCTTTCTCTCCTAAAGATCGGAGGGAGCCCCAGCCACCTTTGAGGTGGATCTCCACATCAATCGGCCCATAAGTTTTGGTTGCCGTCGTGATTTTTAATTTTGCTGGAACGTAGGAAAAATTTGTAGCCCGCCACCACATTGCGTTGTATTCGACGGGGTATTCCGAATTGATGATGTCGATAGAGGACTGGGGAACCATGAGATCCACGCGATTTACCACGATTGGATTGAACAGTGGCGCGGCCGGATCTTTGCCTTCCACGTAATGCAGATTTCTCATCGACGTAACCGAATGTGCAGGCGCAATGATGAGGTTAGCGCCAACCGCTACGACAGCGATAGATCTGGCGACAAGCTTGTAAAACTGCGCCTTTCTCATCCATTCACCATACTCCAGCACGAACCTAGATTCCTAGATCTGCGGCGACAGCAAACGTTTCCTTGTCTGCAAAACACATCTATTGGCGAGCTGAGGAGTTGGACATTTGACTCGGTTTTCACTCTGCGCTCAAAGTACATTCGATACCCTTAGGAAAAATCATTTGTCTGAGGAGTCCTTGTGCCACGTAAGAATGCCAATCTGACCGGAATTCTTGTCGCTTGTGTTACGCCGTTCACAGCAGATGGCTCGGCAGTTGATGTTGAGAACCTGCACGCTCAAGTGGATCGCATGATTGCCGGTGGAATTCACGGCCTTGTTCCAACTGGCACGACAGGCGAATTCACGACATTAACCAGCGAAGAATACGAGCAAGTTATTGCCGAATTTGTGAAGGCTTCTAACGGACGTGTGCCCGTTGTCCCAGGAATTGGCTCGACATCCACAGCTCGCGTTATTGAACTTGCCCAACATTCCGAACGCGCTGGTGCTGATGCAATTATGTTGCTGCCTCCGTTTTATGACGCACCAGCGTTCCCTGCACTCAAGGTATTCATGCAAAGTGTTGCTGAATCAATTTCGATCCCGATCATGTACTACAACGTTCCTGGCGCTACAGGCGTACACCTATCGGCTGATCAACTCGCAGAGCTTGGCGACATCCCAGGCGTCGATTACATGAAGGATACGTCGGGTGATGCAGTGTCACTGACGAACTTGATCGTTAGCAAGGACGATCGCATAAGTGCGTTTAACGGTTGGGACACTTTGACGTTTGTTGGAATGTCACTTGGCGCGAAGGCATCTGTCTGGGGAATGGCAGGCTTCATCCCAGAATTGGCCGCACAGCTCTGGGACACACTTGCTGTGAAGAAAGATCTCACCGCAGGTCGTGAATTATGGAGCACGTTGTGGCCGATTGCGGATTTTGTTGAGTCGGTGAATTACGTGGCTGCAGTGAAGACTGCGCATGAACTTATTGGCGCCCCAGCAGGACCAGTACGTCCACCGGTGCTTCCGCTGAGCGCCGAAGACCGTGAAACTTTGCGTGGTTTACTTCAGGCTGCTGGAGTAAAAACGATTTAGCCTCAGCAGCGCTGTAAGTGACTAACTGCTTGCTGCTGAAGTTTCAGCGACGATGTCTGAACTGGGCGAACTCACGCGGGCTCGTTCGGCGATGATGATTCCAAGGATGACAACTGCAGCACCGATCATTTGAATTCCGTTGAGCACTTGGCCCAAGAAAATCCATGCAATAACGGTTGCGATTGGAACCTCCGAGAGTGCGACGATACTTGCACCCGCACCGCCAATGTGATGAATGGACAGCACGACAAGTGTGAACGGTACAACGGTTCCAATGATGACCATAGTTGCGAAGAATGGCCAGATAGGCATTGAAAGATTGCTGTTGGTAAAAGGAGTGACCGTATGAGTCACTACTTCCCACGGAAACGTCCACACCGGTCGCATGATCGCCCAAAATCCTGCTACGAAGATGAGCGCCCACATAGTCGCTGATACTGCATCGCGTTCTTTGCCAACGTGATCGCCAAGTAGGAAGAAAACGACGAGAGCGGCCATTGATGTGAGAGCAGCCGCAAACCCGATGGGGTCAAGATTAAATCCATTCCAGATTTGGGCAGCAAGCGCGAGGCCGGTGAATGCGCACAGCAAACCGAGCCACAAGGTGTGGCGAACGGGTTCTTTGCGAACAAAGCGAACCCACATCACCACGAAAAGAGGCGCCGTGAATTCAAGAAGTAACGAGATATTGATTGGCATACGTGAGATCGCAACGTAGTAGAACCATTGAGCAAAGGCCATGCCAGTAATGCCGTAGAACGGAAACAGGCGCAGCTCCCGCTTTGACAGCCGGAATGCCTTGCGGTTTGTTAGCAGTACATACGTGAACAGAATGAGCGCAGCACCTGTGGCTCGAAATTGAGTCACTCTGGCCGCATCGGGAAAATCATTGAGAATAACTTTGCTCGCGGTTCCGTTAATTGCCCAGCAGGTCGCTGCTAATACATACAGCGCGTAACCAATGATCGGTCGTTTTGGCTTGGTCGAAGCGTGAGTTTCCATTGCTTCTTGAGTCTAGACCTTTGGCAG
>CANFIL010000087.1 GCA_947447095.1 Actinomycetota bacterium
ACTGCGACAACGATTGTGGCCAGCATGACAAAGAATGCGACACGGCGGAAAGCGCGAGCCTCTGTACGAGAGCGATGATGCAACGCAAACCACAAGGCGGCGAAAATAATCACAAGAAGTGTGAATTGAGCAATCTGCACGGTTTACCTCAAAATCAAGTCAAATAAAATATTAATGGAGTTCCACAAACTTTGGCCCTTGGCGCGCGAGTAGTCGGTATAAAGAATGTGCACGGGCATCTCGACGAAGCGGAAGTTTTTATCGCCGATTTGATGCACGATTTCTGTCGCGTGTGCCATTCCGTTGTGCTCGAGATCTATCGACTGTGCAACTTCGCGAGTAAATGCTCGAAGACCATTGTGTGCATCAGTGAGCTTTAAGCCAGTCATCAAATTGGTGTAGGCAACAGCAGCACGCAATACCATTCGTTTTGCAGTTGTGAGCTCGGTACGTTCATCAAGAAAGCGCGATCCAAAAACCACATCAATGTCGCCAATCCGCAATCTTTCGACCATGGCGAGCGCATCATCAATTGAGTGCTGGCCATCACCATCAAATGTGACGATGTATTTGATCTCAGGGTTAGCCAGGACTGCCTCAATGCCAGTTTGTAGCGCAGCGCCTTGTCCAAAATTCAATGGGTGGAAAACAACTCGCGCTCCGTGCTGTTGCGCGATAAGTCCCGAACCATCAGGACTACCGTCGTCAACGACATAAACATGCGTGAAATTTTGCTTCAAATCGTCCATGACGCCACCAATAACGGTGGCTTCGCGATAGACCGGAACAACAATTGCAGTGTCCGGATTCAGCGCAGTTTGCACGGACTCAACGGACATGTAATCAGTCTAGAGAAGCGCGGGGCCACATAGCCTCATAGCCTCGTTTAGGCTGTCTGTATGCCTGCAGAAGAGTATCGCCCGCAAGGTGGAGTGCTTGTTGACGAGCGCACCACAGAGCAAACCGAGGCCGGAGATCACGAGCGTTTTGCGCATTACGTGCGCAAGGACAAGATCGTTGAAAGTGCCGTCCTGGGAGGTGCTGTAGTTGCGCTGTGCGGCAAAGTATGGGTTCCTGGTCGTGATCCAGGTAAGTTCCCTGTTTGTCCTGAATGTAAAGAGATCTTCGAAGGATTGCCGCCGGGCGGGGGAGATTCCGGCGACGACGAATGACCGTAGTACCTGCCGTCTCGCCATGGACGGCTGAGTATCGCAAATTGAGTTTGGGCATTGTCGCCCTCGTTAGTGTTTTTGGTTTCGAAGGCATTGCGGTAGGAACTGTCATGCCAGTTGTTGCGCGTGACCTGAATTCGCTTGCTCACTACACAATCGGATTTACCAGCTTCAGCATGGCCTCCATTGCTGGAATGGCCTTTGCAGGTGTGTGGGCTGATCGCGTCAATCTTTATCGTGTCGCACTGGGCACGATGGTAACTCTCGCGATTGGTTCGATTGTCATCGGATTTTCGCATTCGTTGCCAGTGTTTGTTGCTGGGCGAGTCCTTCAAGGTTTTGGGCTAGGCATCGACTTGGTCACGATGTATGTCATTGTTGGCCGCGCGTATCCAGAGAGTGTTCGACCAAAAGCTCTCGGAATGTTAGCTGGTGCTTGGGTAATCCCTGGCCTTGTCGGCCCGGCTCTTGCAGGCGCAATGGTTGATGTGTGGTCATGGAGAGCAATCTTTCTTGTCATTCCAATTGTTCTGTTCTTGCCTTTGACCTTGTTGCTTCCTCGATTGCGCACTTTGCCCACGTCAACCTCTAGTAACACCACGCCCGGTCACGTAAAACTATTGGCAGTCGGTCTACTTATCGTCGGACTCTCGATGCTTCAACTGACGACAAGTCGCGCGGGCATGTGGTCGAACCTTTTTGTCTCAGTTGGAATTCTGATCTCATTAGTTGTGGTCGCGATTTCAACACGGTGGCTGATGCCGTCAGGTTACCTCGTGGCCAAGCGCGGATTGCCAGCGGTGATTGCACTTCGAGGCCTTGTAGCCGCTTCATATTTTTCAACTGAAGTATTCATTCCGCTTGCTCTTCAAAATCGTGGCGTTTCTGTGTCGATGTCTGGTCTCATACTTGGCTCCGCATGTGTCATGTGGTTTGCGGGTTCTACGTTTCAGGGCAGCACGCGAGTTAATTGGTCGCGCGCAAAGTTTCTTGTCGTCGGGTTCACGGTGCTCATCGGCGCAACTTTGCTCTTGCCGCTTGCTGCGCTTTCGGCGGATTCGATTCGAACTGCAGCGATAGCCACAGCTGCAGTGTGGTCCTTCGCTGCCTTCGGTGTTGGAATCATTTATCCGACCCTTGGCGTGCTTTTGCTTGAACGATCTACTTCCTATGCCTCGGACAGCGCATCTTTGCAAATGTCTGACTCTTTGGGGGTCATCGTGGGGACTGCGATTTCAGGCACATTCTTGACGGCCGCGAGCATGAATGGTGACCCAAATTCCAATGTTTTCAGCACTATTTGGTTACTAACTGCAAGTATCGGCGGAGTGGCGTTGCTTATCTCAAGGCGCGTTCAAACTACGATAACTAAAGGCAACCTAAAGGTTGTAAACGTAACGGGAGATTAAATGTCTACAAGCACTATAGATTCCGCAGACGCATTGGCAGCATTCGGCAAGAAGTGGTGGCTTTTGCTACTTCTCGGCGTTGTGTCAGTTGCTGCAGGTATCGCATCACTTAACCACCCAGTATCTGCAACATGGAGCCTGACCGTACTTTTCGGTATCTGGCTACTTGTTAGCGGTATTGGAACAGTTGTCCGCGCACTTAGCTCAGACAATGACGGCTCGAGCAAGACCCTTGGTCTTATCAGCGGTCTGCTATCCATCAGCATCGCATTCATGTTCTTCCATGGCGGCATTGCTGACAAGGTTGTCATTGCTTCGCTATTCATCGGTATCACATTTGTGTTCCGTGGTTCAGCGGAACTCGTTGCCGGTCTTGCCGCAAAGGGTCAGCCAGGTCGTGGCTGGGCAATCTTCATGGGCATCGTGACCATGATCGCTGGTTTGATCATGATCAACAACCCAGCAACTTCACTCGTTGCAATGACTCAGGTCATCGCAGTGTTCTTGCTTGTTCTTGGTTTCATGGAAATCTTCTCATCGTTCCAGGTTCGCAAGCTTTCGAAGTAAGTGGCTTAAGTTCGAATAATCGAACTGATGGGGTGGGCGAAAGCTCACCCCATTTGCTTTTTCGTAGCCAATTCACAGTTCCCGTAAGTCAGAGCCTCGTGAGAGACTAATAAACGTGAGCATCGCCCCGACTGAGTTGGCCGAGTCCCAGACTCGTACTGATCGACCATGGATCACTTTGGTCTGGAATGACCCCATCAACTTAATGAGTTATGTGACTTATGTGTTCCAGGAATATTTCGGCTTTGATAAGAACAAGGCCGAACTGTTGATGCTCGATGTCCATGAAAAAGGTCGGGCTGTTGTTAGTTCAGGTTCGCGCGAAGAGATGGAACGCGACGTTCAGGCAATGCACGGTTACGGTTTGTGGGCGACATTGCAAAAGGACGACCAATAATGTTTAAGCGCCAGCGTGGCATTGTCGTTCTCAAACTTGAAACTTTTGAAGTCGAAGTTCTTGATCAACTCTTTGACCAGATGATTGCTCTTGTCGAAGTTGAACCCATGCCTGTTGAGGATCCACTCGAACGATTGGTTGGTTTGAACGGTCCAAGCATCAAACCAAGCGACCCCGCACTCGCCCGACTTTTTCCTGATGCTTACCACGATGACCATGAGGCTGCCGCAGATTTCCGTCGTTATACCGAACATGAAATGCGTAATACAAAGGCTATGAAAGCGCGAATTTCGCAGTCTCAATTGCATGAATGGCCCGGCAAGCGTGAATTGACGCACGACCAAGCAATGGCCTGGCTACTCAGCTTGAACGATATGCGGTTGGCCTTAGGAACTCGTCTCGATATCACCGATGATCGCGAAGATCGAGATGAAGAAAATGCTCCAGGTTATGAAATGTATGACTGGCTTACTTATCTTCAAGGAACATTAGTTGATTCCTTGACAAAAAATTAAGCCCCCTTCTTTCGAAGAGGGCTTAATTTTATTTCGTCTTAGTGAATGCCTTCAGATGCTGCGTAAGCTGCATCGTCATTTGCGCTCTTGAGACGTGCGACCTTGTAGATCGTCAAGCCGAAGAGACACTTGGCTAGTACGTCTGCAATTGTGTAACCGATCTGGCGACCGACGAATGCGTTTGCACCATCAAGGCCAATGATTTGCTGTCAACGTTGTAACGTCATAGATCCCATCCATGAAGTCGGTCTCCTTAAATTAGGAACCGCCGAGTCAGTTCATTTGTGACATCGCCTCGCGACAATGGCTCTTCGTTCCTCACAATCCTCTTATTCCCACGCACAGGCAACTGCAACAGGCAGGATTCGCAGGTTATTATTGTCAGATACGCAAAAACCCGTAGGAAATGGCAAAAATGCTTGAAATTCGTCGTGAGTTCGTAGAGGCAATTGTGGCTCACGCACGTGCAGATCACCCTGACGAAGCCTGTGGTGTGATTGCAGGGCCAGCCGGAAGTGATCGGCCCGAACGCTTCATACCGATGATCAATGCAGCTCGTTCCCCAACGTTTTACGAATTTGAATCTTCTGACTTACTCAAGCTGTATCGCGAATTCGATGCCAATGATGAAGATCCCGTTGTGATCTACCATTCCCACACTGCAACCGAGGCGTATCCTTCGCGAACTGACGTCACCTATGCATCGGAACCATTCGCGCATTATGTCCTAGTGTCCACACGTGAAACGGGAACCGAAGATGGTCCCTATGAGTTTCGTTCGTACCGCATTTTTGACGGTGAAATCACCGAAGAAGAAGTAAAGATTCTGGACTGAGTCCACTTCACTTAGGCCCAGAGCTGGCCATCGAGTGCATCTTCGGCGTCATCGATTGTGCCTTCGTATGCGCCAGTTGAAAGATATTTCCAACCTCCATCACAAACGATAAAGACGATGTCCGCTGATTCGCCTGCTTTTACGGCTTTTGCAGCCATGCCTAGTGCTGCGTGAAGAATGGCTCCAGTCGAAATGCCCGCAAAAATACCTTCTTTAGCGAGCAACTCACGGGTACGTGCAACTGCCTCACGTGGACCCACGGAATAGCGAGTCGTCAACACAGATGCATCGTACAACTCAGGAATGAAACCTTCATCGATGTTTCGAAGTCCATAAACCAATTCGCCATAGCGTGGTTCGGCAGCAACGATCTGAACATCTGGCTTGTGTTCGCGCAGGTATCGACCCGTTCCCATGAGCGTTCCGGTGGTTCCTAATCCCGCAACGAAGTGCGTGATCTCTGGACAGTCGGCAAGAATTTCTGGGCCAGTCGATGTGTAATGTGCCTGCGCATTGGCTGGGTTGCCATATTGGTAGAGCATTACCCAATCAGGATTTTCGGCAGCAAGTAGCTTTGCTACGCGGACTGCTTCATTTGATCCGCCGGCCGCAGGAGAGTATCGAACTTCTGCGCCCCACATGTTGAGCAACTGAGTGCGTTCAACTGATGTGTTCTCAGGCATTACGCAAATGATGTTGTAGCCCTTGAGTTTTGCAGCCATAGCCAGTGAG
>CANFIL010000088.1 GCA_947447095.1 Actinomycetota bacterium
ACATACATGGTCGTAGCGACATTCAAAGAAGGCGTCACTCAAGAAGAAATCCGAGAATTAATTCCTGCTGAGCAAGCGCAGGCAAAGATTCTCGAAGAACAAGGTCTGCTTGGTGAAATTAAAGTGGCAATGCCTCGCCGCACAGTATTTCTAGAAGCTTTTGCTAAAGATGAAGCCGAACTCGCTTCCTCCATTGGGTCACTTCCACTTGCCAAATTATGGGATCTTGAATTCTTTGCTACGACTCCACCTGCAGGGGCTTCAGTTTCGCAGTAAGTAAGTTGGTCTGGGCCACGATATTGAACGTCGCTGTCAGTCTCCAAATCATGAAATGCGGCGATACTGAATACATGGAAAAAGACACTGCTGGCCGCGGGCTTGGAATTTTGCTCATCATTACAGGGCTCGGTCATTTCGTTGTCCCAGCCTCACTAGACAAAATTGTTCCACCGGCGCTGCCATTTGATCCGCGGTTCTGGACTTACATAAGCGGAGTAGCGGAACTTGTTGTAGCCATAATGCTGCTGATGCCCATCGGGAAAAAGGTTTTCGGTTTACCAGTTCGTCTCGTTGGTGTTTGGTGTGCGTTTGCGTTGTTTGTATTGGTTTTTCCAGCAAACATTTATATGGCGATCGATTGGTTTGATCGACCTATGCCACAGCCCTTAATTGCGCTTGCGCGACTGCCGCTGCAATTTGGATTGTTCTACTGGTGCTTTGTTCTGAATAACAAACTTAGAAGTCAATTGAGCGATTCGTAATCCGTTTATGCAGTGACGCGTCCGTTTCTCTGCAACGATTGCGTGTATCTACTTTAGATTCCTATCTGGAATGGAAATTGGACGAAGGAGCTGGCATGGCTAACTACATCATCTATTTCAACCAACAATGGGTTGGCGATCATCCTGCCGAATGGTACGAGCCTCGTGGACCTCTTGCTCGGGCTGTTGTAGCTGAGATGAAAGAAGCAGGTGTACTTATTTTTGCCGGTGGGTTGGAAGAAGAGATTGAATTGGCTTTTGGATCAAACGATGTTGGCGAGATAGGTGGTCCGATAACTACTACCGGTGAATTTCTTGGCGGACTCACCATCATCAATGTTGACACTGATGATGAGGCAAAGATGTGGGGAGCCAAAGTGGGTCAAGCATGCGGTTGGCCTCAAGAAATTCGTAGGTTCAAAGGAAACTAAGTTCTCAAAAGCAAATGACCCGTTAACACGGTTCGTTTTCTCAGCAAGGGACAACGCCTCGACGTTGGTCAGATTAGAATTCACAGCATGCCTTGGCTTCTCCTATTCATTGCGATCGCTGCGGAAATCGCAGGAACTTTGTTTTTGAAAGCTAGTGATGGACTCACTAAATTGTGGCCTTCACTAGGAGTGTTAGCTGGTTATGCAACCGCGTTTGCATTGATGGCTATGTCGCTCAAGAAATTGGACGTTGGCATTACCTATGCAATTTGGTCAGGCGTTGGAATTATTGGTGCCGCGATTGGTGGAATGGTCTTTTTCGATCAGAGCTTGTCGAAGGCTTCGATTATTGGCATGGGAATCATCATCGTTGGCGTTGTCGTTATGAACCTTGGTGGGTCAAGTCACTAGCTGGATTTTCTCATTTCACATGGGAGTGAGAGGACGACAGACTAAATTTGAAGTGTGAATCTCCAGGAAGCAATCGAAAAATACCGACAAGCAACAGAAGAATTTCTCGCTGCCGCGGCTGTATTGACTGAAGTTGAACTCGATAAGCCTCAGATCGATTCGTGGAATGCTCGGCAAGTCATTCATCATGTTGCCGATAGTGAGGCCCAGTCATATGCAAGGTTGCGTCGGCTCATTGCTGAACCAGGCACTCTGATACAGGGCTATGACGAAGCAGCATGGGGAGAAGACGACACGTTGGGTTATCTTGAGCGACCTATTGAAGGTTCACTTGCAGTCTTTCGCGCTGTGCGCGCAGCCTCACTTGAGATTCTTCAGCGGCTCAAGGACGAGCAATTGAATAATGCGGGTCACCACAGCGAATCAGGGGATTACACCATCGTGAATTGGCTTGAAAATTACATTAACCACCCTGTCGAGCATGCCCAGCAGATTCGTGACGGGCTCGCGTAACTTCTCGTGAGGTTAGTCGAATTGGCCTTCGGTTCCGATTATCCGAGCGCCCTTTATTCTCCGTCGAGTGCTCGTAACCCATAACAAACGTATGGTTAGGTCATGGCCCCAAAATTAGTCCTTGTCACTGGCGCAACTGGATACATCGGTGGTCGTCTCGTCCGCGAACTTGTCGATCAGGAGGTGCGAGTACGCATGCTGGTTCGTGATGCCGCAAAGATCATTGGACATAGTTGGGCTGACAAAGTTGACGTCCACGTAGGTGATGCAAGTTCGCTGGCCGACTTAAATTCAGCTCTCGATGGTGTAGACACGGCCTACTACTTACTTCATTCCTTAAACGCTGGTGCGAACTTCCAAGAGATTGAAAACGACATGGCAATGTCATTTGCCCTGGCTGCAAAGAGCCAAGACGTTAAGCAAATTGTGTATCTCGGCGGTATCAACAATGACGTTGCTCAAAGTAAGCATCTGAGCTCACGTGCCAACGTAGGTGAAGTTCTTCGTCGGTCGGGAATCCCCACAATCGAGATGCGGGCTGGCATGGTGCTTGGTTCGGGTTCTGCATCTTTTGAAATGCTTCGCCATCTCACACATCGATTGCCAATCATGACCACGCCGAAGTGGATCAACAACCGAACTCATCCCATCGCAGTTCGTGATGTCTTGTGGTACCTCAGAAAATGCGCGCAACTACCTGAGCCTGCATCGGGCATCTTCGACATTGGTGGCCCCGATAGTTTGACTTATGCCGAATTGATGCAGGTGTTCGCGAAAGCCTCAGGCCTTTCTAAGCGCATCATCATCAGCATTCCCGTCCTGACACCTACGCTGGCGAGTCACTGGATTGGGCTTGTGACACCGCTGCCTCGATCTTTAGCAAAGAACTTGGTGCAGTCCCTGATTTCCGAAGTAGTAGTGGACCCCAACAAAAGCATTTCACAGCTCATTCCACCACCGCCTGGAGGGACGCTCTCTGTTGAAGAGGCGATTGATATCGCACTTCAACGTGTGAATAATTCCCAGGTCGATACTCGGTGGTCAGATGCCAAGGATCCGAACTCGCCGTGGAACAAATCCATTACAGATCCCGACTGGGCCGGCGTACCGACGCATCGAGACATTCGCGAGATTGAGACCGATGTTTCAGTAGAGAAGATATGGACGTGCATCGAAGCGATTGGCGGTGAAACGGGATGGTACGGAGCAGATTGGCTCTGGTCGATACGTGGTTTGATCGACACAATTGTTGGCGGTGCCGGTTTGCGTCGTGGTCGACGTGATCCTCTCAAGCTTCGAAAAGGTGAAAGCTTAGATTTCTGGCGAGTCGAAGAGATTGACCATGGTCGGTACTTACGACTTTTCGCAGAAATGAAATTGCCTGGTGAAGCATGGCTTGAGTTTGAAATTCAACCATCAAGCACTGTCGGTCTAGTACTCATAAAGCAAACGGCTACGTTTGTTCCCACGGGGATACTCGGGCATCTTTATTGGTACGCCATTGCTCCATTCCATGTTTTAGTGTTCCCGACAATGATTCGAAACATCGAAAAGGCAGCTCGGACGGGAACGTTACCTAGGCGATAGGCACTCGCTGTGGATGTTTCGTTGCGGTGCATCTGTTGACTATTGCAAGTGACTCGTAGGCTTATCGGATATGGCGCTGAATTCAATTCGCATGGACATCAGTCCACTGAGGGAATTGCCGACATTTCGTTGGTTATGGACGAGTTCGCTCATCACTCGATTTGGCTCGATGATCACGTATGTTGCAGCGCCCTACCAAATTAAAGAACTCACAGGATCCTATGTCGCTGTCGGCATCATTGGTGTACTCGAAATCATTCCTTTAGTGATCTTTGGGCTCTACGGCGGAACACTTGCAGACCGAGTAGACCGTAAGCATGTAGTCATTGCAACAGAGTTTGGATTGATGATCTCCGTTACTTTGTTGGCTTTGAATAGTTGTTTAGCAAACCCCCACGTGTGGGTAATTTACGTTGTTGCAATGTTGGCCGCGTCGTTCGACGGCCTTCAAGGTCCTTCACTTGATGCCATCGTTCCTCGAGTCGTGCCAGTTGAAAAGTTGGCAGCGGCTAGCGCCTTAAAGAGTTTGACCCATAGCGTGGGTTTTATTTTTGGCACAATGCTCGGTGGTGTTTTGGTGGCGAAAATAGGTTTCACATATTCCTATGTCGTTGATGTGTTGACCTATGGCATCTCGATGGCTTTCTTGATGAGGCTTCCTCGCATCGCACCGACTCGAGAAGTGCATGATCGTCCAATCGCGGCCATTCTGGAAAGCGCACAGTATGCATGGTCACGCAAAGATCTACTTGGCACATATCTGATTGATACTGCAGCCATGGTGTTTGCCTACCCAGTTGCGCTTTTCCCTTTCCTCGCAGACGAATTAGATTCACCTCAATCACTGGGATTGCTGTACGCAGCTGGTGCAATTGGCGCTGCATTAGCAACCTTGACTAGCGGGTGGACGGTGCGCATTCGACGTCACGGAATGGCAGTTGTGTATGCCGCGATGGTGTGGGGGATTGGTATCGCTTTCGTTGGAATGAGTAACAGTCTTCCGCTGGCTCTCCTTGGACTCAGTATTGCTGGAGCTGCCGACATGATTAGCGCCCTCTTTCGCAGTCTGATTTGGAACACAACGATTCCTGATCACTTGCGTGGTCGAATGGCTGGAATTGAGATGTTGTCGTACTCGGTTGGTCCTCAACTTGGGCAAGTTCGATCGAGCTTCTCTGCGCAACTTTTTGGATTGAACCGTGCATTCATTTTTGGCGGGCTGGTATGCACAGCAGCCGTAGGCGCTTGCGCTGCAGCCTTGCCAGCACTTCGTAATTATGAGTCGAAGCCGCGTTAGGGTTAACCATGCTGTACTTGATTTCAGTTATTGATGTTCGCACCAACTCAGGCACTCCCGACGAAATGTCAGCCATCGACACCTTTAACGACAAGCTCCGCGCTGAAGAATATTGGGTGTTTGCCGGAGGCATCGACTCACCATCGACGGCAACTTTGATCGACAACCGCAAAGACGCCGGGCTTGTGCGCGAAGAGCCACTATTTTCAGCAGAAGAAAATTTCGTTGGCTTCTGGATTGTGAATGTACCAAACCGTCAAATTGCCCTAGACCTTGCAATCGAAGGCTCGAAAGCCTGCAATCGCAGAGTAGAACTTCGCCCATTTCTCTAAGTCAAATTGTCACAAACCGTTCCATATTGTGACGTGGTGTTGCGCATAGGTAAACGGCGACTAGCGTGTTTCACGCATCTTTCAGGCGGTAAAGTACGTAGAAATCACTTCAATGAAGCAGGGGATGGCAATGGCACTAGCTACACGTTTGGACAAGTTGGGTACCGAAACCGCATTTGCAGTTTCTTTGGCAGCAGCCGAATGGGGTGCACAGGGAAATCGCATCTTCCCGTTCCACCTTGGCGATCTGAATCTTCCC
>CANFIL010000089.1 GCA_947447095.1 Actinomycetota bacterium
AGCGTTATTGACGGCCGTTGCTGCTTCACCAAATCCCACGCTGATGAGCGGAACTTTTCCTTCATACGTTGTGATGTCGCCTGCAGCAAAGACTCGTGGCAGATTGGTTTGCATTGCTGTATTGACTGCAATGTGCCGCTTGACGACATCAATTCCCCAATCGGCAATTGGTCCAATGTTTGCCACGAAACCAAGTGCCGCAACTACGGTCTGGCAGTCAATTTCACGGACTTGCCCATCTTTGGTCGTCACGGTGATTGCTTCGACATTGGACTCACCGCGCACGCCAGTGACTTCAGCATTCACAATGAGTTCGATGCCAAGAGCTCGAACTTCATCGACAGTTGTTGCGTGAGCACGAAAAGCATCACGTCGATGAACGATCTTGATAGAACGTGCAATTGGTGCAAGGGACACTGCCCAATCAAATGCCGAATCGCCACCACCAACGATGACAACATCTTTATCGCGATGATCCTCGAGACGAGGTACGAAATAGACCAGGCCACGACCTTCATAATCAGTGAGCGCCGGCAAAGCTCGTGGCGTGAATGATCCAATGCCTCCGGTGATCAGAACAGCTTTAGCAGAAATTGTTCGTCCGGCATCAGTAGTTACGGTGACACTGTCGTCACTTACGTCCATTGTCTTGGCCATTTCTCCGGTGATGACAGTGGGTGAGTGAGACATCATTTGTGCAACTAGTCCATCAACAAGGTCACGGCCTTTAACACTTGGGAAACCTGCGATATCGAAGATTGCTTTCTCCGGGTACATCGCCGAAATTTGTCCGCCTAATTCAGGCAAAACATCGATCAGTGTTGTGTTGAAACCGCGAAAGCCTGAGTAATACGTCGCATACAAACCTGCGGGACCTGCGCCGATAACTAGGAGATCACAATCGCTCATGTGTCCACGCTAGCGCGAACGCGGTGGTGACGGCAGATAACTAGAAAAGGTGTGAGATTAGGGAAGTTGATCCGGCGCACAGCACACGGCTTCTACTGGCTTACGCAACGTTGTTCCAGAGCCATCGCGCTTGCCAAACTTCTCTGGAGTTTCAACAAATGCTCCAGTCGAACCGCAGGCGTGAACTGGTGAATTACCAGCTGCTGCATTAACAAGCGAATTTTCACCTGACAAGAACTTGTGGCAACGAACACCTCCGGTGCCGCGACCCTTGGCTGGAAACTCTGAGAGCGGCGTGATCTTCATGCTGTGCGCTGCGGTGCCCTTTAAAGCGCCATAATCGCCAGCTACGGTTGCCACGACACAGTCACTGTGTGGTTTCACTACGGTGCCGTAAATCAAGATCGCTTCATCCGACAGGCGAATACCAGCTACGCCACCGGCAGCACGACCTGCGGCACGTAAGACATTGAAGTCGAATCGCAGAAGTTGAGCGTCATCGCTGATCAGCACGACTTCGCCGTCGTCACCAACAACCTGCATGGCTCCAACGACCCAATCGCCATCATCAACGCGCATGACGCTCCAATCGCCAGCGCTCGTTGGGACATCGTGTGCAACGCGTTTGACGATCCCTGCAGCAGTGGCTAAGAACAATGTTGAATCGGGGTTATCCAATGTCATCAAGGCTAAAGGTCGTTCTTCCTTATCAAGCGTGATGAGCTCTTTGAGTGCGACTCCGCCAGCCACGCTGAGTACCGAATTCTCAGGAAGTGCAGGTAGCCCAACAACAGATAGGCGCAATACACGTCCAGCAGATGTGACGACACCAATGTCTGCTCGTGCAGATGTGGAAATCACACTACGGATTGTGTCGTGGTTGACACGCTTCTTGCCAAATTCGCTTGCCACAGCTCCAGTGGTTCTGGCCAGCAAGCCTGTTGCAGACAACATGACCTGGCACGGATCATCTTCAACTTCGAGTGGCACTGCAAGTGCTGCTGAGACGATGCCTTCATCTGATTCGAGCACAGTGCGTCGATCATTTCCAAACACCTTTGCGGCTTCGGTAAGTTCATCGCCAACCACTTTGCGAAGTCGCTTATCGTTTTCCAAAATGTCGGTCAGATCAGCAATGATCATCTGCAATTCGTTTTGTTCTTTTTCGAGTTCGATTCGCGAGAACTTTGTAAGCCGACGAAGCGGCATCTCAAGAATGTACGTCGCCTGGATGTCCGATAGATCGAAGGCTTTGATGAGACGTTCCTTAGCCATACCGGAATCATCAGACGAGCGAATGACGGCAATAACCTCGTCAATGTCCAAGATTGCTACAAGCAGACCGTCGACCAGATGTAAACGATCAGACGCTTTTGTTCTGCGGTAGAGCGATCGCCTACGAACAACATCAAGGCGATGCTTCAAGAACACTTCAAGAAGAGGCTTGAGGCCTAATGTCACAGGCTGACCCTCAACGAGGGCAACATTGTTGATGTGGAATGCCTCTTCAAGGGGAGTCAATTTGTACAGCTGATCCAATACAGCTGCGGGATTAAAACCATTCTTGATTTCAATGACGAGTTGCAGACCTGATTCATAGTCAGTCAGATCAGTAACATCCGAAATGCCTTGAAGTTTTTTGCTCGTCACCAAGTCTTTGATGCGTTCAATAACGCGCTCAGTTCCAACTTGGTAGGGAAGTTCTCGCACGACAATGCCTTGACGACGCGCTGAAATCTGTTCAATCTCGACTTTGGCTCGCACCCGGAAGCTACCTTTGCCTACTTCATATGCTTCACGAATTCCATCGAGACCAACGATGATGCCGCCAGTTGGCAGATCTGGGCCTGGTACAAATTTCATCAAATCATCGAGATCCGCTTTGGGATGCGCCAACAGATGCTGCGCTGCGGCAACGACCTCACGAAGATTGTGAGGCGCCATGTTGGTGGCCATACCAACCGCGATGCCTGATGCGCCGTTAACCAACAGATTCGGAATGGCAGCAGGTAAGACGGACGGTTCAAGTTCACGACCGTCGTAATTTGGTGTGAAGTCGACAACGTCTTCATCAAGCTATTCGACCATCAAGTTTGCAGCTGCGGCTAATCGAGCCTCTGTGTACCGATAAGCCGCTGGACCTTCATCAATAGAGCCGAAGTTTCCGTGGCCATCAACGAACGGAATGCGTAGCGACCAGTCTTGGGCCATGCGTACAAGTGCGTCATAAATTGCTGAGTCACCGTGCGGGTGCAATTTACCCATGACTTCACCAACAACACGGGCACATTTAACGTGACCCTTATCGTTACGAAGTCCCATGTTGCTCATGGTGTGCAAAATGCGACGTTGAACTGGCTTGAGGCCATCACGAGCATCAGGCAACGCACGTGAATAGATAACTGAATAGGCGTATTCAAGGAATGACCCTTGCATTTCTGATGCAACGTCAATGTCCACTACGCGTTGCGCAGCATCATTCTTAGCCATGCTTGTTAAACCTTTAGACCCTTATTTTCCAGGTTTACTGGAAGTCGGTTGGACGGGAACCGAACAAAATGTCGTCCCATGAAGGTGACTCGTCTGCGACAGGTGCAATAACTGGAACCGGCATTGTTGGTTGTCCAGGACCTGCCCAGGCTGGTGAGTCAAGTTCGTCGAGATTGTTGTTAGCTTGAACAACTTCAGGTTCAACCGCTGGCAAACCAACCAGTCGAGGTCGCTGTTCAACTGGTTCTGGCGCGGATGCTGCCGTGGCTTCGTCAAACAACCAGCGAGCCTCATCGTCTGCAGCAATAATTCCTTGGCTCGCAGGATCATAGATCCAGGTAGCGACGCCAGAGCCACTTCCGCTTGGCCACGTCACGTTGACGTTCCAACGTCCATCCTCGCGACGGTAGCTGTCCCATTCAAGATCAAATG
Source organism: Actinomycetota bacterium (assembly GCA_947447095.1). Lineage (GTDB taxonomy): Bacteria > Actinomycetota > Actinomycetes > S36-B12 > UBA5976 > UBA5976. Next base: position 3,832 of record CANFIL010000089.1, read on the forward strand.
CTTCAATGCCACGAGCTTCTAGTTGCCCAACGGCAATGTCTTGCAAGATGACATCGCCATGACTACGACGGACGAATGTCTCACGAGCTTTGGTTGCGATGTGATGACGCTCGGCAAGAATTGCACCGGCATATCGCTCAATGCGATCGACGGATTCACCTGATTCAGCGGCAATACTTTCGATCGCTTCGCCACGACGAACGCGTGACTGAATTTCGCGCGGTGACAGCGAAGCATCATGAGTAGTAGTTGTCTGCGTAAAGCGGGAAGGAGCAGTGACATCGCGAAGCAAATGTTCGTCAATAGTCACACTAAATTCATTGCCGTCATCATCAAGAAAGATCAGACTGAGGTTGTCGTCACTACGACCCATGTAGACCAATTCAGACACGGCGAAATCCTTTCGTTCGGCTCCTCCTAGTCTGGTGTGAAACCCTGCAAAATCGGGGAATATCGCTGCGTGTGTCGCGTATTTGCAGGATGTACAGGCAGCACAATAGACCCATGAACTTCTCCAACCCACTAGTTGATTCCGACCTCACGTTTGCACTTGAGATCGCACAAGTGACCGGAGCGCTCCTAGCCGACCGCCCAGAGTTACTTGAAGTTGATTCGAAGAGCACTCCAACCGATGTCGTGACACACATGGACAAGTTGGCAGAAGAGTTACTCGTGTCCCGTATCCGCCTTGACCGACCGCTCGATGGAATCTTGGGCGAGGAAGGTGCTGACGTGCCTTCGCAGTCAGGCCGTGTGTGGGTAATCGATCCACTAGACGGCACTGTGAATTATCTGTACGGCCTGCCATTTTGGGCAGTCTCTGTAGGTCTAGTTGAGGTAGAGACCGGCCGTGGTTTGGTGGGCGCTGTCGTTGCTCCGCTCTTGAACAAAGCATGGGTAGCAGCCGATAGCAAGGGAGCTTTCGCTCTGGATATCAATGGGAGTAGGCGTCTTGCTGTCACCGACTGCCAGGATCTCAACCGAGCACTCGTCGGAACAGGTTTTGGCTATTCAACTCAAAGGCGTGCTTCGCAAGGTCGAGTTGTTCGTACGATGCTTCCACATGTTCGCGACATTCGACGAATGGGAAGTTGTGCCATCGACTTGTGCCTAGTTGCCGGAGGAAACCTAGATGCCTACTACGAACGCGGTGTAAATCCATGGGATCACGCAGCCGGTGGTGTGATCGCTCGAGAAGCAGGAGCAATCGTCAGCGGATTGCATCAATCTTCCGAAAGTGACGAGATGCTCGCAGCCGCAAATCCAGTTTTGCATCCAAAACTCATTACGATGCTTGAATCACTCGATGCAGATACCGACCAGGAGTAACCATGGCACTTTACGCACTCGGCGATAAACAACCTTCCATTCATCCACGTGCATTCGTGCATCCAGATGCTGTTCTTATTGGGGATGTGACAGTAGGCGAGTATGCCTCGATTTGGCCAACTGCAGTCTTGCGTGCAGATTCCAACCGCATCGTGATCGGTGACCGCACTTCCATTCAGGATGGAGCAGTTATCCACTGCACAGCTGAATTGCCAACTCTGATCGGTTCTGATTGCACTGTTGGCCATAATGCGCATCTGGAAGGCTGCACAGTCAAGGACGGTGCTCTCATCGGCTCAGGCAGCTTGGTTCTTCACGAAGTTGTCGTCGAGTCTCATGCTCTGGTCGCGGCTGGCGCTGTCTGCACTACGGGTTTACACGTTCCGGAATACGCCCTTGCCGTTGGTGTACCAGCGCGAATCA
>CANFIL010000090.1 GCA_947447095.1 Actinomycetota bacterium
CAACGACGCGAGTATCTGCCTTGATTCGATGCGCTTTAAGTTTTCCTTCAACAAAGGCCAACGTGAGTTGCGAGCCAATGATTGGGATGTCTTGTCGTTCTCGAAGTAGATACGGAACAGCACCAATGTGATCCTCGTGTCCGTGTGTGAGAACAACGGCTTCGATGTCTGCGAGACGTCCGCGAATGTAATCGAAGTCAGGCAGAATCAGGTCAACGCCAGGCTGCGACTCTTCGGGAAAAAGCACACCGCAATCAACAATCAGCAAGCGGCCGTCATGTTCAAACACAGTCATGTTTCGACCGATTTCACCTAGCCCACCGAGGGCCACGATTCGAGTTACACCACGATCAAGGACGGGTGGGAGCGACAGCTCGGGATGAGCAGAGGTCACAGGCTAAACCCGCCAGCAGCAAGATCAACACGAAGCTGTGCGATCTGGGAATCAGTTGCAGGAACTAATGGGAGTCGTAACGATCCGCCGCCAACACGACCGAGTAAATCAAGAGCAGCCTTCACCATGATTGCACCGCCAGCCTTGGTCATAACACCTTCAGTGATGGGAACAAGCGTGCGATTGATCTCGCGTGCAGTATTTACATCATTTGCCTGCATCGCTTCGACCATTGCTTTGTGACGATCAGCCACAATGTGTCCGGTTACGCTCACCACACCTACTGCACCGACTGCAAGTAGCGCGAGGTTCAAACCGTCATCACCTGAGTAGTACGCCATGTCCGACTTGGCCATAACTTCAGAAGCAGCCCACAAGTCTGCCTTGGCGTCCTTGTTAGCAAGAATTCGTGGATGTTCACTGAGCTTGATCATTGACTCAGTTGAAATAGCAATTCCAGCACGTCCAGGAATGTCGTAGACCATCACGGGTAAATCGGTTGCATCTGCGACTGCATGCATGTGTGCGATGACACCTGCTTGAGGTGGCTTGTTGTAGTACGGAGTGACGACAAGCAGGCCATGAGCGCCGGCTGCTGCAGCATCCTTGGCTAATAGAACTGAATGAGCCGTGTCATTCGATCCTGCACCTGCGATTACTTTGGCACGATCCCCTACAGCTGCAACTACACACTTAAGGAGCTCGAGCTTTTCGTGCTCGTCGGTTGTTGGTGATTCGCCAGTAGTGCCATTAACAACTAGGCCATTGTTACCAAGATCAACAAGATCGTTCGCCAGCTGGGCTGCCTTGTCGAAGTCGATCTTTGTGCCGTCAGGAGTGAACGGTGTGACCATTGCGGTCAATACCGTGCCGAATGCGTCTTGTGCCTTCATGCTCGTCCTTTTTCTATGGAGCAACGCGGCCATTAGCCACAAACGCGGCATGCGTTAGCGGCATCAGTTGCTCAAAAATTTCTTCGTACTTCTCTGCGACCATTTCAATCTCACGCTGAGGGAAAGATGGGAAGTGAGATCCATCGGCCTTGCGACGAAGCGACAAGAAGTTCATCAAGGCGCGGGCATTCATCGTGACGTATGCCGACGAATAAATCGTGACCGGCAAAACGATCCGCGCTACTTCACGGGCAACACCAGCATCAAGCATTTTTTGATATGACTCGTATGCAACTGCGCACGCCTTTTTAGTCTCTTCTGTTGTGATGTCGAACTGCTCTTTCGAACCATCAACAAATTCGTAGGCGCCAGCCTTACCGATCTGAACCAGCTTTCGTTCAGGACCAGGTACGTAGAACTGTGGTTCGAGAACCTTGTATCGACCTGATTCTTCGTTGTAACTGGCGATGCGATGGCGGAAATGTTCACGCCACATAAAGATCGGAGCTTGTACGAAAAATGTGATGTTGGAATGCTCGAAAGGACTGCCATGGCGGTCACGCATCAAATAATTGATGAGACCTGCCGAAGCACTCGCATCACCGGTGAGATCCTCATGAGACTGCTCGCCCTTTGTTGATACGCGCGCAGCCCAAACAACGTCTGCATCACTGGCGGAATGCTTGATTAGCTCTACCGTGATGTCGCTTCGAAAACGGATCTCTTCAGTCACGCCTTCAAGACTATCGGCGAGAAGTCTCCGTATTGGTATCGGCTACCGCGTTTTCAGAGCGCAGCAATGGGCTGGCTGAAACTGGACGCAAGAACAGGAACAGCACGACGATTGAATAGGTCATCCATGCCAAAGCCTGGAGCACAGACGTCGTCGCCTTGATGTTGAAGATTCCACCGATAAGGGTTTGGACGAGCGATCCTTCAGTCATGACACCTGAGAGGTTCACAAGCACGTCGTCTTCGCCCGGCAGCCAACCAATTTCTTGGAATTCAGCGATGCCATAGGACAGAACTCCTGCTGCAACGAAGACCAACAAGATGCCAGTGATACGGAAGAACTTAGGCAAATTGATACTCGCGGAAGAACGATAAATAGCCCAACCCAAGGCAACCGCAGTCGCCAATCCCAAGACGAGACCGAATGTTGAAACCACAGTGTTACCGGACGCTTGCGATGCTGCCCAGAAGAAGACTGCCGTTTCGGCACCTTCGCGAATGACGGCAACGAATGCCATGGCTGCCACAGCAATATGTCCGCCTCCAAGGGCAGCGTCATCGAGTTGATGACGCAAGTCAGTCGAAATTGTGCGCGCAGAGCGTCGCATCCAGAAAATCATCCACGTAACAAAAGCAACAGCGGCAAACGAAACGATCCCAGCAAAGGCCGGTTCGGCAGTGGCAGAAAGATCTTGAGAAATAGTCTCGAGGATAAGTGCGACCAGAATACTGGCCACGATTGCACTGGCTACTCCGAAAAACACCCAACGACGCATGGATGCGCGATCGGTACGTGTTAAGTAGACCAACAAGATGCTCACAACGAGGGCCGCTTCCAGACCTTCGCGAAGTCCGATCAAGTAATTGCCTAACATAGCAACCTTTGCCGCTCAGAAATGGTCCGCGAATTACGCAACCATTTGGTTTCGTAATTAAGAATACATCCCCGTTCTGAAATGGCGCAACTTGAGGGCTAGTACAGGTGTCGGGCCTTTTGAGTCAGAACGACACAACTCAATACCGCAAGAGCTGCCAACAGCGTTCCTGATGTAATGACTTCCCCAAGGATCAAACTGGACCACAACAAGGTCATCATCGGCTGAATCAATTGCACCTGTGAACCGCGTGCCACACCTAAATCTGCCAGTCCGCGATACCAGGCAAAGAAGCCCAGATACATCGATCCAAAGGCCGTGAAGAGGAAACCGAATACCGCAGTGCCGACGATTGGTTTACCTGCATCGCCGAGTACGTGTGCCGTGATCGCTCCGATGACACTGATTGGCAAAAACATAATCACGCACCAGGTCACCACGTGCCAATTCGGCATGACTTTGGTTAACGCCGCGCCTTCGGCATAACCGAAAGCCGAAGCAAAAACCGCGCCAAGGAGCATCACGTCAGCAAGCGGATCCGCTCCCTCACTGCCACCGTGTAGCCAGGCATAGATAGCTAGAACTGCTGCACCGAGAATTGCGCCGAGCCAAAACAACGGCGTTACCCGTTCCTTGTGGCGAACTACTGCCATCGAGGCTGTGACTAACGGCAGGCTTGCGATGATGACCGCGCCATGAGCGGACGTAGTGCGCTGCAAAGCAAGGGTCGTCAGAATCGGAAAACCAAAACTGATACCCAATGCGGTGAGGAAAATCGACTTCCAATGTTCACGAGAAGGTAGCGGCGTCTTAGTCACCAGAACTACGGTCAAGGCAGTGATTCCAGCAATTGCCATTCGTCCCAACGTAATGGTCCACGGTCCAAAGGACACAAGCGCAAGCTTGACCATCGGCAGCGTGAAAGAGAAAACGGTTGTGCCAATAAAAGCGAAAACATAACCGGAACGGGGGTGGCTCATAGTTGCGAGCCTAGCGAGAACATAGGCTACGGGTATGTGTGGTTGCCTATTTCTATTGTTCGGTTCGCTCGCTCCGCGTTTTACGCTCGCATTAGTTGCGTTGTTTGGTAACTCCATTTCACGCGCTTTCGACGGCAATAACACCGAAGCATTCCTTGGATGGCTATTCCTTCCGTTTACGGAATTGCTCTACGTATTCATGTATTGGATGGATGGCAGCGTCACGGGATTCGACTGGTTCTTTGTAGCACTCGGTTTCTTGTTAGACCTTGGTTCGTACACCAGCGGTGGCGTTCAGGCACGCGATCGCATCCAGACCAACGGCTAGCATGACTGCCGCCCCGGCCTGGGACGCTTTGCGTTCAGAGATTCTTCGAAAAGCACTCAGTATCGGAATCGCTGTTTCGATCTATGGTGTTTCGTTTGGCGCTTTGGGTTCCACTACGGGCTTGAGTATTGCTCAAACACAGGCGTTGTCTCTCTTGATGTTTACTGGCGCTAGTCAATTTGCGTTAGTGAGCACTATTGCCTCCGGCGGCACCGCGATCGCTGCTGTCGCCGCGTCATGGCTGCTGGGCACTCGCAATGCTGCATATTCCCTGCGCATGTCACCTGTCCTCCAAGTGACAGGTGCGCGAAAGCTGTTAGCCAGCCATCTCACCATCGATGAATCTACGGCAATGGGTCTGTCACAAGATGAAAAACTTCATGACGGCAATGCTTCGAAACTGGCATTTTGGTCAACGGGATTGTCGGTGTTCGTACTGTGGAATGTCGCTACGTTCATTGGCGCAATTACCGTCAAAGCAATTGGAGATCCCAAAGCGTTAGGACTTGATGCGGCTATTGCTGCAGGGCTCTTTGCGCTGGTATGGCCACAGATCAAAGACAAGCACACACTTTCTGCCGCAATGGGCGGAGCCTTGATCGCATTAGTACTCACGCCCGTACTACCTGCGGGACTTCCTGTCCTTGCCGCAGCCGTTGTTGCGGTTGTTATCGGCTGGTCGTGGTCGAAGCAGGTGAATGCCTGATGTGGTTTACAGTTCTCGCCGGCGCTGCAGGTTGCTACGCGCTTAAATATCTGGGTGCAGCCATCCCTGAGAGTTTCCTAGAGAATCCGCTCGTCAAGCGAATAGTTATGTTGCTGCCGATTAGTTTGCTGTGCGCACTTGTTGCAGTTCAAACATTTGGCTCATCCAAGGGCCTGACAATCGATGCTCGGGTACCTGCAGTTGGCGTGGCAAGTCTTGTTCTATGGCGAAAAGGTTCGTTTATTTTGGTGGTGCTGTCAGCTGCGATTACCGCTGGTCTATTACGCCATTTTGGTATTGCCCAGTAATTGATTCGAGTTACAAACCCAAAACGTGTTCTAGGCCGAAAGTGACACCTGGAGTGTCAGCAACTTCGCGAACACCAAGCAGTACACCAGGCATAAATGACTCGCGCTCATAAGAATCATGACGAATAGTCAACGATTCTCCGGGGCCACCCAAAATTACTTCCTGGTGGGCAACGAGACCTTGCAAGCGAACACTATGAATGTGCACATCGCCGATGACAGCGCCACGAGCACCATCAATGAGGTCACGTGTGGCATCAGGCATCGGGTGTGAACCCGCAGCCTGGCGAGCTTCAACGATCATCTCGGCCGTGCGACGCGCTGTTCC
>CANFIL010000091.1 GCA_947447095.1 Actinomycetota bacterium
AACCGGGGACTGAGGCAAGTGCGGTGAGCCAAACCGCGAAAAGGAAGATGCGGCTTGAAGCGAGGACCGTGGCGGTTCGATTCTTCATGTAACACAAACTCATTTCACGAGACGTTGTAGTTACAACCTACCTGTCGAAGTTATTGCAGGAACGAAACTATTCTTCTAGTTTCTCAATTTGGGCCTGCAAGGTTGCGACCTGGGCTCGGAGGTCATCAATTGAGTGGGTTTGGGTAGTTGTGGATTCGAATCCGCCTGCGCCAAAAATCTCTGTGAAATATGAAGCAATTGTTGCTGTCATGGTTCCAATGAGTGCAATACCCATGACCATCAAAATTGCACCAACGGCACGACCACTTGATGTCACTGGGTAGGTATCGCCGTAGCCCACGGTAGCCATGGTTGTGATTGCCCACCACCAGCCGTCACCAACATTTGCAATGGTGTGCTCTGCTGCATGTCGTTCAGCTTCGGTCACCGCTAAGCCCGCGAAGAACCACGTGGCCAATGCAACGATGCCTGTTGTTGTGATGAGACTACGCCGCTTATTTGCACCACGCTTTTTCGCCGCAACGATCACAACAGCAAGTGCCCTCAGCGCTCTGAAAGGTTCAAAGATCGGCAGAAGTACGCACACTAATCCGAATCGATTTGAACGAATGAAATGACGCCGATCGGTGGCGAGGTAGATACACACAGCGTAATTAGCAATAAACACAATCCAAATTGATATCTGCAGAGCTGTAGCGATGCGAAATAGTCCATGGCCTAGGTTCGGGAAAATTATCGGAGTGCTAAACGCCGCAAGAAACACAAACCCCAACACGGTTAGCGGGCCAGCTGCTTTGGCTTGGTATTTCTCCAACATGCCTCCAAACTATTCATTATGGAACCCACACTCAAGCCTGAGACGCAATCGTTGAGACTATTTCCTGCCGCTATAGCCCTTGGGGCTGGTGTCGGACTAATTGCAGCAGCGTTTTTGTGGTGTGTGACTGAACTGAAGAATCTCGTTTGGCCGCACCACGGTACTGGTGGTCATGACGGCGCAATAGTACTTGCCTGTGTTGCTGGTGGAATTCTCGTCGGCCTGATCAATGTGTTCGCAGAACGACAGCGGAATGAGGCGCATGACTTAGCCGAAGCGTTCGCAGATGCACAGTCAGTTGAAGTGACCAGTCCTCCATCTTTTTCCGTTATTTCTGGTCGTGCTGGATTGGGTATTGCCTCGCTCGGGTTTGGCGGTCCGCTTGGGCCCGAAGCGCCGCTCATCGCGCTCTCAACTCAGTTGGCATCGCGACTTGCTGGCGTTTTGCGAGTTACTCGAGAGCAGGCAGTAAAGATTTCAATGGCCGGCGCGTTAGGTGCATTGTTTGTTGCTCCACTGGCTGGTGTTGCGGTTCAAACCGAGTCAGACTCACAATCACGCACAGCAGTGCAACGAGCGCGCGCGATGGGTCCAGAAATTCTCGCCGCAGTCGTTGCTTTCATTGTGTTCATCAAGTTGTTGCCTGATTCTGACTCGCATCCTTTTGAAGCGTCTGGTTCAATCGCGCCAGGCATCGGAATCAACTTGTTGTGGTGCGCAGTTGCTGCAGTACTAGCTGCTGGAATCGGTCGCCTCACTGACGTTCTCATTCCACGGGTCCGAGCACTTGCCATCGCGCGCATACCTGGGGGACCAGTTGCACTCGGAGCAGTCAGTGGGCTTCTGCTAGGTGCTAGCGCATTAGTCAGCCCATTGATTTTGTTTTCGGGACATCATGAAACGCAAGGACTACTCGATGGTGGTCACGCAACAAGTGAACTTGTCGGATTGTCGCTTCTCAAAGTTGGTGTCGTCGTTGTGGTGCTTGCTGGCGGTTGGTTTGGTGGCCAAATTTTTCCTTTGGCATTCGCAGGTGCAGCTATCGCTTTAGCATTCGGGCAGGTTGTTGATTCGCCTGCAACGATGGCGCTGGCGGCTTCAGGCTATGTAGCTGCGTGTGTAGTGAATTTGCGCAAACCTGTCTTGGTACTCGTCATTTTCATGTTTCTGTTTCCGACTTCTACGTGGCTTGCGATGGCTATTGCCATGGCAGTTGGTTCCATGCTGATGTCGAAAGAACCTGTCGCACAGCACTAGTTTTCTGGCAACAAAGAAGGGCCTATCCGTTTGGATAAGCCCTTCTTTATGTTTGGAAGTTAGATTCCTAGTGCCTTTGCTTTTGCGGCAGCAAATTCTTCATCAGAAAGAATTCCTTGTGCATGCAATGCGGCAAGTTTTTCAACCTGTGCTAGTGAATCGTCTTGTGCTGGTGCTGCCGGAGCAGCAGCGGCTGCCTGTTGTGCAGCCATACCCATTTGACGTTGTGCAACGCGACCCGAAACTGCTGTTGCAGTTCCTGAGATCACGGCTGTTCGAGCAGCTACGCGTACTAGACCCATGATGTGTCCTTACTTATTGAGTTCGAGGAAGCCGTTGACGACTTCGGCTGGGATACGGATTTGATCAAGAACGACTGCGTCCGCTGCGCGAATAGCGTCAGTGAACTTGGCGGCCCATGTGTTTTCGAATGCTACGAGCAATGCCGAGCTATTAGGTGCGAGGTCTTCGCTAATTTCTTCTGCGTCCTCGGCATCCAGTGCACCGGGGAAAGAAATGTCGAGTGACAAATATCCTGGACCGGCGACTGGATCGAGATCTTCGATTGCAAGCGTGGTGACAATGCCATCAGCATCCTTGCTCACGAATAGCAAGTCGATTAGGCGAATGGTTCCACTTGCGACAAGGTCAACGATTGCTGGCGCAATCTGACCATTGAATTTATTTCCTGGGAAGTCGATGATGACTACATCTACAGGTCCTAGACCCATGGTTCCTCCGTTAGTAGTTGTTGCGATAACCCTAACAAGATGGGCGCAGGGAGGGGGAAGGGCTACCTAATGAGCAACAGGCTGACGGGTAATTGCCGGCAGCAAAATGTCGTCAACGATGTTTTCGATGAACTTTGCATCCGGAGCACTTCCGTAAATAAAGAATCGTTGCGTAATCAACGCAGGTCCGAGTTCGATCTGGGCCTGTGTGAGTGTTGCTGCTTCGATCTCGCCGCGCATCACGGCTCTGTTTATTGCAGCCGAAATTCTCTCGTCGCGATCTTTGACGATGAAGTCGCGTACAAGTTCAGCAAAACCCTCGTGTCTATGAATTTCGCTCACAATCTCGCGGACAACGACTCCAAACTCGCTATTGAGTTGGCCAGCCACAGAGGTGAACATGTAGATCAGTTCTTCTCGCAGGGATTCAAACTGTGGGGGAGCGGACTGTGCGATGCGTTGCGTATGGGCGCGAATTGAGTCCACGATCAGTTCGTCGCGTGTAGACCAGCGACGATAAATGGAGGCTTTTCCAGTTCCTGCGCGGTGTGCGACGCTTTCGAAGCTGAATCCCTCGATGCCGTTTGCCACGAGCTCTTGGAATACTGCCTGATGAATGGCAGAAACGAGGTCATCTCCGCGCTTGCGTTGGCACTTTAAATCAGTCATTTCGACCCTCCAATCGGGCTAATAGGGAACGCTTGTGTTCATTATTGCACGATTTGTGGTTGAATAGGGAACGATCACGTTTCTTATCTATAGGAGAACTATGTCTGCCGTAGCAGAATCACCCGAGGCAACTGGCCTTGACCCCAAGCGTTGGAAAGCACTCGTTGTTATTGCCATCGCACAGTTGATGGTTGTGCTTGACGCATCAATCGTTAACATTGCCCTTCCTTCACTTCAGGCAGATCTTGGAATCACAGATGCCAACCGCCAGTGGGTTGTCACTGCGTACACGTTGGCATTTGGTGGTCTCCTGCTATTGGGTGGACGAATTTCTGATTACGGTGGCCGCAAACGTGCATTCCTTATCGGTCTCGTAGGTTTTGCCGGTGCATCCGCCATTGGTGGTATCGCACAATCGCAAGAAATGTTGTTCGCATCGCGCGCACTCCAAGGCGTTTTCGGAGCACTCCTTGCTCCAGCTGCGCTATCGCTTATTACGGTCACATTCACTGATTCAAAAGAACGTGCCAAAGCATTTGGCGTCTACGGCGGCCTGTCTGCCGGTGGCGCAGCTATTGGTCTGATCCTCGGTGGACTTCTGACTGAATACGCATCATGGCGCTGGTGCCTTGGCGTGAACGTTCCGATTGCTGCAATCGCATTCGTTCTGGGACTTGCCAACATCAAGGAAAGTCGAGCATCCGGCGACACTCGTTATGACCTTCCTGGCGCAGCCACCTCGACTCTCGGCCTCGTGGCCTTGGTGTACGGAATTACCAAGGTCGGCGCTCTTGGTTGGGGAGCAACTGAAACGCTTACCTACTTCGGTATTGCAATCGTCATGCTTGTCGCTTTCGTCATCATTGAATCTCGTTCCAGTCATCCGCTACTTCCAGTGCGCATCCTGACCGAACGTAACCGTGGTGCTTCTTACCTCACGTCGTTCATCGTCGGAACTGGTCTTTTCGGAATGTTCCTGTTCCTCTCGATTTACTTCCAGAACGTATTGCAGTACTCGCCCGTTAAGGCAGGCCTGCTCTTCCTTCCGTTCTCGGTTGGTGTTGGAATCAGTGCTGGCGCTGCATCGCAGCTATTGCCACGATTCGGTGCTCGCTGGGTATCGCTCATCGGCATGTTGATGGCTTCAGGTGGCTTGTTCCTGCTGACTCGGCTACAGGCAGATAGCGCATACACCTCGGACATTTTGCCGGCGTTGATGTTGATGTCACTAGGTCTTGGTTTGGTATTCGTGCCACTTTCTGCAACAGCATTGTTCGCAGTTGGAAACCACGACGCTGGCGTCGCCTCCGCTGTACTTAATACGTCACAGCAGATTGGTGGCGCTCTAGGTACCGCTTTCTTGAGCACCGTGGCAACAAGTGCAACGACTCAGTACTTCGTAGATAACCAAATCGCACAGCCAGCACCGCAAGATGGCATCAATGCCATGGTTCACGGCTTCACGGTAGCGTTCCACTGGAGTGCTGGACTTGTACTTTTGGGCGCAGTCGTATGGGGCTTTATGGTCAATGCTGACAAGGACACCTTGGCAGCAAACGATTCACCAACTGCACACATCGGCTAATAACGATCGAACGCACATGCGCTCCATGGTCCCTCGGACTGTGGAGCGCATTGCTGGGTGGCTGTTGATATTGCCGATTGTGAAATAGGGGAGTATTCTCGTACTAGTTGAATGTTCAACTAAATGCTGAGGAGTTTCCATGCCTGCTGTAACTGCTGACACGATGACATTGCCACGTGTATTTGTTGAGCCACAGTCCAAGCCACGTCGGGTCAAAATGATCACCAACGCGCCACAAGGCTACGAAGGTGAAGGCTTCCCAGTGCGTCGCGCATTTGCGGGAATTCCTAACGCCGATCTTGATCCGTTCATCCACATGGACCAAATGGGTGAAGTCGAGTACGCACCGGGCGAGCCAAAGGGAACTCCATGGCACCCACACCGCGGTTTTGAAACATTCACCTAC
>CANFIL010000092.1 GCA_947447095.1 Actinomycetota bacterium
AACGTGGTGAGGGATTAAGCGCACAGACACCCAATATCCCAAAAATCCAAAGATTGTATTGTGGCGAAAGTACGCGGCTTGTCATCATTGCAATGAGCACAACAAGAAGTGCAACATCGCCAGCCATTGCGGTCTCAAGACGACCTTGAATTCGCCACATCACTATCCGGGCCATCAAGAGAACCGTGACAAGCGTCATGACCAGCGAGACCAGGCCAGTGCTACGCGCAGCAACCTCGATCGCACCGAAACGAAATTCAGTGCGAACAACATGCGAGGTTGCGTTCCACCACATGTAAGGCAGCGCACCAACTGATTCAATCTGCAGTCCCCGAGATTTCTGGCCTTGAATAAACGAGAAACTCCCTGGCCACCACATTTTGAGTAGGAGTGAACCGGCCGCAAAGGTCGTAATAAAAGCGGTGAACGCGGGAAGAACGTGCTTGCGAGAGATTGTGAGCAGCCCCAGGGCTGGCCACACTTTGAGTAACGTTCCAATGGCGTACCAGATACCCGCGCGTGCTGGCGTTGACGTGGCAAGCAAGCCCAGAACCATCGCAAGGGTAGGAAAGACATCGAATCGTCCAAGCATGATTGGGCCCATGACTACTGGGGCCGCCAACCAAATCAATGCAGGAGTGAAGTCATCTTCAAGGCGATTTCGGCACGCTCGAATCAAGGCAATCATCAGCACTGCATCTGCGACGAGTGCTAACGCAACAAATCCGATTGTGTTCGGAGCAACCAGATATCCCAAAAAGAAGACAACGGCAGCTAAAGGCGGGTACTGCCACATGGGGTCGTTAATAGGAAAATGACCATCTGCAATGTTGCTCGACCACCAGTCGTACAACTGCACGTCACTGAAGAGGTATTGCGAAAGTGGGTACGGCAGGACACTCATTCCAGACCCAAAGGCCCATAGACGAGTAATGGCCCACAGGATGAGCAACCCGATCGGCGTGATGCGTTTAAGGGAGTTCATTATTTATAAAGCGAATTGATCTCAGCAGAAAAATCCTGATTAATGAGATGTCGTTTAATGCTCAGTTTTGGAGTCAGATAACCATTCTCGATCGTGAGATCAAACGGCAAAATGAGAAACTTTTTAATGGCTTCGGAATTTGAGACTGCCTCATTCGCGGAGTTCACTGCTTGTTGCACTAAAGCTCGCACTTCGGGGTTTTCGCTCAGTTCAGCAATGGGAGCGGGTTCAATTCCATGTGCACTTAAAATTCCAGGCAGTGCCTCTTGGTCAAGTGTCACAAGTGCGCTGATGTACGGTTTGCCATCACCGACCGCAACGCATTGACTGATGATCGGCGTAGCCCGTAGGCGATCTTCAAGAACGTTCGGAGCGACATTTTTTCCAGCCGAAGTGACAAGTAGTTCTTTCTTACGACCAGTGATGTAGAGATAGCCATCTTCGTCTAGGCGACCAACATCTCCGGAATGAAACCATCCATCGGAGGTGATAGCTTCGGCCGTGGCATCGGGATTGTTCCAGTAGCCCTTAAAAATGTGATGGCCACGCAGCAACACCTCGCCATCGTCAGCGATATGCACTTCCGTTCCAAATACAGGTTTGCCAACCGAACCAATCTTGATTGCCCCGGGGATATTCAAAGTGGATCCAGCGGATGTTTCGGTGAGTCCATACCCTTCGAGAACCATGAGACCCAAGCCTCGGTAAAAATGGCCGAGTCGAGCACCTAAGGAAGCGCCTCCGGAAATAGCATGCGTGACGCGTCCTCCCATTGCGGCGCGCAGTTTGCTGTAAACCAACTTGTCAAACAAGCCATGACGCATGGAAAGCATTTTTGATGGGCCACCGTCATCGAGAGATTCGCTATAGGCAATGGCGGTAGATGTTGCCGCGTCAAAAATTGCACCCTTAAGTTTTCCGGCATCGTGTGCCTTGGAACTGGAGCCGTTATAAACCTTTTCAAACACGCGAGGAACAGCAAGCAAAAACGTAGGTCGAAAAGCCTGAAGATCCTTCAATAACGTTCCTGGATTAGGACTGTGGCCGATCGTTACGCGCGAACGAATCATTGCAAGTTGAATGAGACGTCCAAAAACGTGTGCGAGCGGAAGGAAGAGAAGTGTTGATGCATCTGGCCGAAGGAAAACATCGGGAATTCCTTCGATGAGATTGTCGCACTCGGACATAAAGTTTCCGTGCGTCAGAACACAGCCCTTTGGACGTCCTGTTGTACCGGAGGTGTAGATGATTGTGGCAATGTCATCAGGCGTCGCTAACTGGCGTCGTGCATCTAGTTCTGAATCAGAAATGTGTGCGCCACGGTTGGTCAGCTCAGTTAGCACATCGTCTGCGAATACGTATTGGCGTGTCATGTCTGGCACCGTGCTGGCAATTTCATTGAAAGGGTATAGAGTTCGTGCAGCCTCAAAGAACGTTGCGATGACGTGACTATCCTGCATCATCCACTGAACTTGCTCAGCAGATGAGGTTTCATAAATTGGCACAGTGATGGCGCCGGCGTACCAAATTGCATAGTCGGCAATGGTCCATTCGCTGCGTGTGCGTGAAAAGATGGCGACTCGGTCACCAGGCATAATCCCGTCGGCAATCAGACCCTTTGCCACACCGCGTACCCGGTTACGAAATTCTGTGGACGTCATTGGCTTCCACTCGCCATTTGTCTCCACAGAAATCACGTGAGCGTCTGGGAAGCTGTCCCCATTAAATTCAACGTGATCAGTGACATTGCCTGAAGTAGGTGTGGCAACAAGTGCAGCGGTGCTGGCATTACGCATGTAGGCAGATTAGCGTCTCACGGAGTGAAATACCTGACAATCGCGGGTCATATTGCTGTGAAGGGCAGCGGGTGACTACCGTAGTACTCGTGGCCCAAAGCGATAACTTCTATCGGTTCTTAAAGAACATTGCTATCGGCCCTGCTATTGAAGTAACTTTTCATCCTTGGGTCGAGGGTCTAGAAAACATTCCAGAATCTGGTTCAGCTATTTTAGCCAGCAATCACTTGTCATTCTCCGATTCAATTTTCCTACCAATTGCGGTTCCTCGTAAGATCACTTTTCTGGCCAAGAGCGACTACTTCACGGCGCCAGGTGTCCGTGGAAAAGTTACGGCATCATTTTTTCGTGGTGCTGGACAAGTGCCGGTAGATCGCACTGGCGGCAATGCCAGTACTGCTGCGATCAGCACTGGAGTACGGCTTTTGAATGAAGGTCACTTATTGGGAATCTACCCAGAAGGCACTCGCTCACCTGATGCTCGGTTGTACCGCGGCAAAACTGGAGTTGCACGCATGGCGCTTGAAGCGCGCGTTCCAGTGATTCCTGTCGCGATGATCAATACTGAAAAAGTTCAGCCGATTGGTCGTAGTCGCCCCAACTTCGGTGTCGATGTCGGCATTCGAATTGGCAAGCCCCTGGACTTCTCGCGGTACTACGGAATGGAAGACGACCGTTTTGTCTTACGTTCACTTACCGACGAAATTATGTACAAAATTATGGATCTATCTGGCCAAGAGTACGTAGACATGTACGCATCGCGTGCAAAAACTTTAGCTTCTGACTAACGGTTAGTGCGCTACTGCGCTACCAATAGGTTGACCAAGATCTCGCAGTAATGATGTGAACCACTCTTGTGTTACGTCGAACGGTTTTGCACCTGCAACGCGTTCAAATTCGCAGGCACGAATGACGTTTCCTTGATTCTCGTCTTGTCCAACCAGACCACTCACGCCATCAAGTGCAGCTGCAACAGCAACATCGGCACATGCGCGAATAAGTTCCTGATCCCGAGTATTGGCAGGGGCGGAACGAGCGTAATAGCCACTCTTTTGAACCAAAACTTTGTCGGCATCAATCATTGGTGCAAATTGCTTGGCAAACCACGCTCCGGGATTGATCTTGTCGATCTGAACATGGCCGAATGCATCTCTTGGAATGTCATCGCCGCGTGATTCCATTTCAGCGACGATTGCATCTACTCCAGCGCCTTCAGACAGAAAGATGTTGACGTTGCCAACGGTATCCATCACGGTCTTCAAGCGTGCGGCTTCGGCCGTGAGATCAATGTGTAGTTCTGGAACATAAACGGCGTGAACATCTCGACGTTCGCGTGAGACACCAAGGCCTGCGAGCCATGCGGTTTCATCGAGGAGATTTCGGTAACTGACTGCTGTTGCTCCAGTTAACCAACCGCAATGTCGACCCATAACTTCATGCACGATGAGCATGCGGGTATTCGAGGTATGTTCACTCACGACATTGCTGAAATAGTGCGCGCCTTCATCTGCGGCGGTCCACGCCCCAAGTGATTGAGCGATGGGGTACACGTCGTTATCAATTGTCTTGGGAAGTCCTACAACGCCGAGTCCGTAGTTGTTTGTGGCGAGGAAGGCGGCCAGATCCGCAGCCGCTGTATTGGTATCGTCGCCACCGATCGTGTGCAGGACGTCGACCCCGTCCTTAACGAGTTGGTCGGCTGCAACCTGCTGTGGATCTTGCCCTTCGGCTACTAGGCCACGCTTGACGCAGTCTGCGACGTTTGTGAGTTTCACGCGACTGTTACCGATCGGGCTACCGCCGAAATTCTGTAAGAGGTGCGCGTTCTTGCGCACTTCTGGAGTAATGACGATTGAATCGCCTCGTAATAGGCCGTGGTAACCGTTTCGGTAGGCGATGATCTCAATATCTGGGGCTATTTCGGTGTAACGCTCTATGAGTGCACCAACTGCGGAAGATAAACATGGGGCTAGGCCGCCGGCGGTAAGGAGCGCAACGCGTTTCACTGTCATGGTGAAAATATACCCGAACTGCCGATTCGCCGGCCTTCGAATTACCTACGTGAAGATCGTCCGATTTAGAGTTCACCGCTGTGTGCGGGTAATCTTGAGAAATGTCCGAGATCACCTGGCCAGATTTGGTAGCCGCGCAACAGCCTGAATACCCTGACGCTGCTGCGTTGTATGAAGCTCAGGCGATTCTGCGTGCCCTGCCACCTCTGGTTTTTGCTGGTGAGTGTGACGAATTGACGTCGAAGTTAGCCAAGGCAAGTGCGGGTGAAGCATTCGTTTTGATGGGTGGCGACTGCGCAGAGACTTTTGCTGCTAACACCGCGGATTCGATTCGCGCCCGACTTAAGACGCTTTTGCAAATGGCAATTGTTTTGACCTATGGGGCTTCAGTTCCCGTGGTCAAGATTGGTCGAATCGCTGGCCAATACGGCAAGCCACGAAGTGCAGGTATGGAATCTATCGATGGGGTAGAACTTCCGTCGTACCGAGGCGACGCGGTCAACGGTTTGGATTTTGATCCTGCCTCGCGTGCGCATGACCCTATGCGACTCGTTCAGACTTACCACGCTAGTGCGGCTGCGCTGAATTTGGTGCGCGCTTTCACTCAGGGTGGTTACGCAGATTTGCGTCAGGTGCATTCCTGGAATCAAGATTTCGTTGGAGAATCAACACCTGGTAAGCGCTACGAACAAATGGC
>CANFIL010000093.1 GCA_947447095.1 Actinomycetota bacterium
AGCGGCGGTGGAGTTCAACG
The DNA here is from genome assembly GCA_947447095.1 of Actinomycetota bacterium. GTDB lineage: Bacteria > Actinomycetota > Actinomycetes > S36-B12 > UBA5976 > UBA5976. The sequence continues at coordinate 21 of CANFIL010000093.1, forward strand.
ATTTATCCGAAAGTAGCCAGCCAGAGATGTCAACAGATCGAGTACTTCTATTTCCAACTTCAATCCAGTCGTTGCCATGGCAATCAACTTCATTAATCACGATTGAGTTTGAAACCGCATGCGAAGGCAAAACTCCAGCGACAGAGGTGAAGGCAGCGCATCCGGCAACGACAGCTCCCACAAATCTCTGATTCACCATAATCTCCCTTGAGACGTTTGTGATGCCAGCCTAACCTGCGGGTACTCACGCCAGAAACAACAATGTGCGGTGGCGACTTGAGGTCGCTACCGCACTTTGTTTAGTACGAATCTAGAGGCGTTCGATACGTAGATCTGCTGTGATCTTGTGCGCTTCCATCTTTTCGTATCCACCAATTGCTGATACGTGAGGAGCCAACGACATAGTGGCTTCCTTCGTCGAACGTTGGTAAGTCAATGGCTTCAAGAAACGACCAACTGACATACCTGCGGAGTACTTTGCGCCACCGCCGGTAGGAAGTACGTGGTTGGTTCCCGAGATGCCCTTGTCCGAGTATGCGACGGTTGACCATGGACCGATGAACAGCGAACCGTAATTAGTGAGGCGCTCTTGGTAATAACTGTCATCCTTTGTGATTACCTCAAGATGCTCAGGTGCCAAGTAGTTCATGATTTCGATGGCATCATCTGGGGTGGCTGCAACGTACACAGTGCCGTAATCGCGCCACGCTGGTCCAGCAATGTACTCCGTCGACAATGTCTCGAGTTGACGTTCAACTTCCTTAATGACGGCTAGGCCGAGTTCACGTGAAGTAGTTACCAGCGACGCAGGTGACTGCTTGCCGTGTTCTGCCTGACCTAAAAGGTCAGCGGCCACAATGATTGGATCTGCGGTTTCATCTGCGATCACAGCGACTTCCGAAGGGCCTGCAAGAAGATCAATTCCCACACGACCGAAGAGCTGGCGCTTTGCTTCAGTTACGTAAGCATTACCCGCACCAACAAGAATGTCGACTGGCTTTTCGCCAAGTAGTCCGAACGTCATAGCAGCAAGCGCCTGAACACCACCGACGATGAACGTACGGTCTACACCGGAAAGAAACGCGGAGTAAAGGACGGCATCATTACCGGCAGTTGGCGACATAGGTGGCGTGCACGCCATGGCCATGGGAACACCGGCAACCTTTGCCACGCCAACGGTCATGAATGCACTAGCAAGAATTGGGAAGTTTCCAGCAGGCATGTAAGCGCCAACGCGTGAAATTGGAATGTACTTTTGGCCAGTGACTGTGCCCGGCGAAAGTTCGGCTTCGAAGTCCACGAGGTGCTTGCGCTGTTCTTTTGCAAACGCCTGAGTGCGAGCCGCACCAGTTTCCAAAGCCAAGCGAAGTTCTGGGCTCAAGTTATCGCCAGTCTTTGCTAGGTCGGCGGCGCTGAGTTCGAAGTCAGTTCCTTCCCACTTGTCCAAGTTGCGGGCGTACTTGATAACAGCATCAATGCCGTTCTTCTCAATGTCGAGAAGCATGGTTGAAACAGTTTCAATGACCTCGGGTAGGCGCTGGGCTGGAGGTGAATCCAACTCTGGTGCCTTCAAGGTTTCGAGATCGGCTGAGAGCGATAGGAACTTCTTATCGGCTTCGTTAATACGCATAGGTTCTCCTGAGGAATTACCGGTTTGTGGTTCTCACGTTTCCACACCTCGAGGCGCAATTCAATGGATATTGGATTTCTCTTGGTGACTCGCGACACATCCGCCTCTCCCGCCGTGCGACCGGACAGAAAGCGACCTAGCCTAAAGATGTGAAACAGGCGATCAGAGACCAGCGTGAGCACGAGATTCTCGCTGCAGCACTGGCTGAACTGAACGTCAAGGAAGCCACCCAAATCTCGATGGCTAGCTTGGCCGCTCGCACGGGCCTCACCCGAACAGCCATCTACCAGTACTTTGCATCGGTTGATGACATCTTTGCCGAACTCGTCATTAATGACATGGCTGACCTTGTGAATACTCTTGAGGAGAACGTCGCGCAGTTCGATGAGCCCCTTGAACGCGTTCGCGCCTGGGTTCATAGTTCCCTAGAACACCTTTCCAGCGGAGAACATGCCGTCATTCGTCGGCTCAGTGAAATTAACTTGGCAAATGAAAAACGTGGAATTGTTCGCGCCTTGCACGGACAATTTATGGACTCACTCGTTGCGTCAGTCAACGACATGAATCTTGAGAATTCTCAGACAATTTGTGCGCACATCGCCGCCGTGGTGAACTCGGCCGCTAATCGAGTCGATCTTGGTTTCGATTTTGCATACGAGGCCCAGGCTGCCGAAAGTTTCGTTATGCACGCAATTCAGAAAAACTAGAACGGCAGCGCCACTCAGGTAGCACTGCCGTTCGAATTTTTTTCTTAACTTAACTTGCCCGCAAAGACCACATGTAACTTCCGGCTTCATAACTTGCGTTAGCCGCATTGCTAGCGACGATGTAGCACGTTCCTGCCTTCTTAAAAGTTACTGATTCTTTCGTGCCACTCTTTGCAACGGTACAAACAGTTGGAGTGACAGACGAGAATGCAATCGTCTGACCGCCCTTTGTTTTCAAAGTGCCTGTCAAAAGATCTACCTTCTTGCTCTTGCTTACTGAATAGCTACCAGGCGTCTTGCTCCACGAGGCAGTCGCGGGAATCTTCGTAAACACCAACGGCAAAACTGAAAGCATGCTCATGTCAGATGGATCTAAGTGATCTCGAACTGTGACCAACGCGCAAGCAGAGGTCATGCAGTCATAACCTGCAACATGGCGCAGAACTTTGAATGGCTGTGAAGTACCTGGATCCGAAGCCCCTTGAGCTTGTTGAGCAGGATCAGCATTGAACCACAATGTTGATGCTGGGTTTTCTGAACGCGTCGTGCAATCTGTCTGGGGATTGAAGCTTTGTGACGCCGTGTTGGCACATTCCACAACATAAACACCTTTGTCTGATGGGATGCTTTGTCCGATTACACGGATTACCTGCCCGTCGTAAACAGCATTCGCTACGAAAGCAGAACTCGGTGTCGCTTGAGCACTTGGCGTTGACACGAATGCGCCAGCAACCACTGCGATAACGATTGCGTACGTTTTCTTTCTCATTGTTCTCCTTGGTTGTGAGGTCATTACTTAAAAGTCACCGGCATAACGACGTCGGCGGCTCGATTCTTTGAGTTGTTGTGGTCAGCACGCGTAACAATCGCGCAGCGAACAATCTTGCAATCTGTTTTGTCAAACTCTTGAGCAACGGTTAACTTCACTGAGAACGTTCCATGCTTGCCATATGGTTTTGCAATTTTGGCTGCGGCCGCTTCGTACCAGGGAACATTGGAAGAAATCCACACTGAACCTGGAAGGTTTCCAGTGAGGTTGATTCCGCCGTAGCACTTGCTTGGCCGCACGCCTTTTGCAGGAACTTCGCAGAATGCCACGTAGATACCAATGTTGGTGTCATAGTTTCGTCCTGAGACAGTGACCTTCTCGCCGCTTACAAGATTTTTTGCTTTTGACGACGTCAGAGTTTGTCCCTTAGCCCCGTGGACTGAAACCTTCGACGTGACGGCCTGCGCATTAGGTGACAACACATTGGTCAACATCACGGCTAGGACCGAGGTCAGGAAAAGAAGTTTGCGCACACCCTGACATTAGGCAAAAAGCCTTAGGTCAAACCTGACACTGTGTCACCTTTGTCAGCAGGCACCAAGAGGTCCTGCACTACCTACTTGACCGTAAATGCCTTTGAATCTTGCTGGTCAATACTTCCGTCTTGCGCGCTGTAATCAATGGCCGTAAAGACATAGTCGCCGGCTTTGAGCGTCCCGAGCTGCACCGACCAAGCAGAGCGAACCGGACACGCTTGGGCCGCAGTAGTGGAACCAGTTTTGACCACTGATCCTGACTGAGTGAGAGTCCAAGCAACGCCTGCTTCAAACGTGCAGGCCGTTCCTGTGAAGGTCACGGGATTGCTCAACGGGCTGATAGGAGCATCTACCCAAATTGGCGCAACAACGTCAAACGTTGACTCACGCTCAAAAGTACCTGTCGCATCAACATGGCCTGCAAAGGATTCGAGCGGCACGCCATCCGAAACGAAGCGCACAGTATGAATAGTTTTGTCATTGGCAGTCAAGGTCCATACCAATTGATCAATGGCGCGGATTTCAGCTTCAGCCCCAACATTGAGGTGGGCAATGCTCAGATCAACAGTCGCAGTAGATCCAACTTGAGTTATTGAATTGATGGACGAATCATTCCCCCACACATTGATGTAATCCTGATCCAGTGCCTTTGTACCTTGGGCTACAATGTACTTCAGCGACGCTAATCCGATTGAACTTCCCAATTCAACAGGGATCGTATGGAACTCCCGGTAGAGCCGCAGGCCCTGTGCCGTGTCGCCTACAAAATAGATAGCAGCTACCTTGACTTCGCTTGGGGATGTCGATGGAGTTGGACTAACTGACACTGACGACGAAGGTGTGGCGGAATTAGTCGGAGATTTACTTGCATCATTCGCTGGTGACCCACAAGCAGTTGTGACCAGTAGGGCCGCTGCGACGAAAGTGAATCTACCAATTTTCATACTTCGACAGTACGCCTGTTTAACTGCAGAAATGCAACGTATTCAGAGTATGTGTGCGACTTAAGTTACATTCACATAGACGTAATGCCATCCCGTGGCACCATCTGGATCAATCGTTGCAACTTTTTTCGTTTGTGTTTGATTATTGCCATCAGTTGCCCGAACTGTGATGCGTCGTTTGCCGCTAGTTGGCGTCCACTTGATCCACCACTGACGCCACGTGGCTCCGTTGATCTCTGGCCCAAGAGTTGCCAATTGCCATGGTCCATCATCAACTCGGACTTCAACCTTGCTAATGCCTTGAATTGGAGCCCAAGCGACGCCTGCAATGTGTGTTTCAGCAGCACTTATGGATTGTCCTTGTGATGGAGTATCAATTCGAGATTCAAGTTTCACTGGGCCGAGTTGAGACCATCCGCGCGTGATCCAGAATCCCTTTTTCTTGTCGAATCGTGTGATCTCAATTTCTGTTAGCCATTTAGTTGCTGAGACGTATCCGTAAAGTCCAGGAACTACGAGGCGAGCAGGGAATCCATGTTCGTTGGTGAGAGCTTCCCCATTCATGGCGATTGCGATGATTGCATTTCGTCCGTAGGCATCCTTTAACGGGAAGCCTGCAGAGAACCCATCAGAGGACCAACTCAAAAGTTGATCCGCAGTGGATTGCGGCTGCACCGAATTGAGTACGTCTTCGAGTGAGACGCCGATCCATCGCGCATTGCCAACCAGATGGCCACCAACTTCATTGGATACGCATCCGATGGTTGCATCAATCTCAATTTGAGGCATAGCCAAAAGCTCGTCGTAGCTAATCGTTCTCGGGGCATCGACCATCCCCTTGATAACTAA
>CANFIL010000094.1 GCA_947447095.1 Actinomycetota bacterium
AATTCGCAAATTTCACACATCGGCATGATTGGCCTTGGGCGAATGGGCGCCAACTTGGTACGTCGCATCTCAGATGCGGACATCAAAACGGTCGCCTTTGATACGAATCCTGATGTTGCAGTAGGTCTCGCAGCCGAAAATTCTGCCTTTATCAGCGCAGCAGCCACGATCGACAATTTGATCGAGCAGCTTCCCACCCCACGGGCCATCTGGGTCATGGTGCCAGCGGGCAGCATCACAGAGTCTGTGGTCTCGGAACTTATTAGCAAGCTTTCGCCTGGCGACATCATCATTGATGGTGGCAACTCTTACTATCGCGATGACTTAGCGCACAGCGCTACGTCAAAAGAAAAAGGAATTCACTTCGTTGACGTCGGAACAAGCGGCGGCGTATGGGGACGTGAACGTGGCTACTGCTTGATGATCGGTGGCGACACACATGCTGTTTCAAGTCTCTCGAACATCTGGGATGCAGTCTCTCCTGGTTTTGATGCAGCGCCTCGAACTCCGAATCGCGAAGGTGACACGACAACCGAAGAGCGTGGTTGGCTGCATTGTGGACCATCTGGTGCTGGTCATTTCGTCAAAATGGTTCACAACGGAATTGAGTACGGCCTCATGGCTGCCTACGCCGAGGGCTTGAATATCTTGAAGTCCGCAGACGAGGGCCTCAAGCCACGAACAGCCGACGCAGAAACTGCACCTTTGGCACACCCCGAGCACTACCAGTACGAGTTTGATATTCCGGCTATTACTGAACTGTGGCGACGTGGAAGTGTTGTTGCGTCATGGCTTCTTGACCTGACTGCCATTGCACTTCATGAATCGCCGACCTTGGATGAATTCAGCGGTCGAGTTTCAGATTCAGGCGAGGGCCGATGGACTGCCATCGCAGCTATCGAAGAAGGCGTACCTGCACCTGTGCTTTCTGCGGCAGTGTTCTCCCGCTTTGAATCGCGCGATCGCTCGCAGTTCGCCAACAAAGTTCTCTCCGCTATGCGCAAGCAATTTGGTGGACACCACGAAAAGAAGGACTAGCAGGCAGTCCAACTAACCCCTGCATAGACTTAACTCCATGCAGGCATGGTCGCCCGTCGTGGTTCCCGCGACAACACAATCGTTCGGTCCTCTTCGAGTTTTTGACTCAGTTTCACAAGAACTCGTAACCCTCGATTGCGATCGTGAAGTCACCATGTACGTCTGTGGCATCACGCCATATGACGCAACCCACATGGGGCACGCTGCCACCTACGTAGCTTTTGACACCTTGCAGCGAATTTGGCGAGCATGTGGCGCAACTGTTAACTACACCCAAAACGTCACTGACGTCGATGACCCCTTAATTGAGCGGGCAATCGCTACAGGTCGTAACTGGGAAGACATCGCTGTTGAGCAAACAAACCTTTTCCGCAGTGACATGCAGTCATTGCGGGTCATCCCACCGGCTCACTACATCGGCGCAGTGGAATCGATTGATCTCGTTGTTGAACGTGTTAACGAACTCAAAGCTGCAGGCGCGGTTTATGACCTGGATGGTGACCTGTACTACGACATCACCAAGGCCAGATTGCTTGGCCAGATTGCGCACCTTACGCGCGAAGAGATGATTGCAGTGTTTAGCCAGCGTGGCGGCGATCCTGCACGCGAAGGCAAGCGCGATCCACTTGATGCCTTGTTATGGCGCCACGAACGACCCAACGATCCGTCATGGCCAACAGAGCTTGGAGCAGGTCGCCCTGGTTGGCACATTGAGTGTGCGGCCATTGCATTGAAATATCTGGGCAGCACGATTGATGTCCAAGGTGGCGGAAGCGATCTGAAATTCCCTCATCATGAAATGAGCGCGGCACACGCGGAAACAGCAACAGGCAAACAACCCTTTGCCAAAGCATTTATGCACACCGGCATGGTTGCGCTCAATGGCGAGAAGATGAGCAAGTCACTGGGCAACCTTGTATTCGTTTCGAAATTGACGGCAGCAGGAATCGACCCAATGGCAATTCGTCTAACGATTCTCAACAACCACTACCGCACCGAATGGGAATGGTTCGATAGCAGTCTGGATACCGCAATCGCTCGCCTTGAACGTTGGCGTGCTGCACTCGCAGCACCTGCTGGTGCGGCAGACATCACAGCCGAAATCGGTGCAGCACTCATTAACGACCTTGATACTCCGCGTGCTATCGGTTTGATCGACGAATGGGCTCACGCCACATTAAATGGCGATACAACTGACACCAGCAGCCCGAGCTCACTTGCTGTAACTATTGATGCACTTTTAGGTATCGCATGACACTGGAGATCTTGGGACGCATGATGAATGCTTCCAACTCCACAATCGTCGTTCGCGAGGACGATGTGCAGTATGTCTATAAGCCAGTTTCTGGCGAGCGTCCACTCTGGGATTTTCCTGATGGCACGCTTGCTGCTCGCGAACGTGCTGCATATGTTCTTTCAGATCTCGCCGGATGGAATGTCGTGCCCTCGACGCAGTTGCGCGAAGGCCCAATGGGTGAGGGTAGTTTTCAAGAATGGGTTGACGCAGATGTCACCAGCGTGGACGTTATCGCTCCATCGGAAGTACCCCAAGATTGGCACCTCGTTATGACTGGTGTCGACGAAGCAGGACGAGAGGTCGCATTGGCTCACGCTCCCGATGCAGGACTGCGTCGTATTGCGCTCTTTGACGCTGTGATCAACAACGCCGATCGTAAAGGAGGCCACATTCTCACAGACGACGACGGGACGCAATACGCCATCGATCACGGTGTGACGTTTCATCATGAACCAAAGCTTCGCACGGTGTTGTGGGGCTGGGTTGGTGAACCTTTTACTGATGAAGAGATTGCGCTTCTCGACACCACTTTGTCGATCACAAGCGACAAGGAACTTAATGCTTTATTGAGCGCCGATGAAATCAAAGCCCTGCAAGATCGGATTCGCGGCCTGCAAGATCTCGGATCATTTCCTGAACCTTCGCCGAATTGGCCATCAATCCCCTGGCCCGTCTTTTAGCCGCGTCTGCGGTAGCCATTAGCACGCGGGCAAATGTGACCGCGAGGATCTAGCGGATTGTCGCAGAGCGGACACGGCGGCCGGCCGGCCGCCACGACTGAAAGTGCGCGGCGCGCAAAGGCACGGGCAGACATTGAATCCATCCGAACCCGCAAAACATCTGGTCCATCGAGCGAATCCTCTTCAAGATCAGGAACTTCTTCAAACGATTCCGTTTGTGCGTGCGCTTCAACAATGACTTGCTGGCTTCTGGAATTCCATCCCAGAGCGAGTGTTCCAACTCGAAATTCTTCATCAATGGGATTGTCGAGTGGTTCTAAATCAGCTGGACCAAACTCTGTTGTGTCAATACCTTCAGCAATGCTGACTTGATCCAATAATTCATTGAGGCGATCGCCGAGCAGATTAACCTGTTCCTTTTCTAGAGACACGCTAATTAATCGCAAACCGTCACGCGCCTGCAAGAAGAAAGTTCGGTCGCCAGGTTCACCAACGGTACCGGCTATGAAACGCGCAGGATTATCGAACAAATAAACAATGCGATCCATTACTCCTGGCCCTTTCCGCTCTGACCGCCAAGTTGTGGCGCCTCAACATGTAATTTTTCGAGCCATCCAATGCCAGTGTCGTTAAGTTTCGACACCGCGCTACCTGATGAGCTATACCGAATCACACTAACTGAACAAGGATCAATCATGATTCGCTGGAAGTCGTTAAGTGTCATTCCGAGTGCATCGGCACAAATAGCTTTGATCACGTCACCATGACTGACAGCTGCCCAGACAACATCGTCCCCGTGCTCGGCCGACAACTTGGCGTCCCATTCTCGAATACATTCAACAGCTCGCGCTGCCATGGCGGCCATTGCTTCACCATCTGGGAAGGTAACGTCCGCGGGACGCTCCTGGACCACTTTCCACAAATCTTCGGTAGCCAGTTCACTGATTTTTCGACCCTGCCACACGCCATAGTCGCACTCAATGAGGCGATCATCGTAGGCAACGGGCACAGAAGACAAAGCCAGAGAAGCCGTTTGTTGCGTGCGTTCCAACGGGCTTGAAACCACATGAACAACAGGGACAGAACCGAGTCGATCTCCAAGTTCATAGGCAGACTTTTTACCGACTTCATCCAGCTCTACACCTGGAGTTCGACCCGCCAGAATCCCATCAACATTGGCTGGAGTACGTCCATGACGAATCAACAGCAGCAGTCCCACACTTCAACTCTAATGCGTGGCAAGGTTATGTGTATGTTGATGGGTTACGGGCTATACACAGATGGACATCTTGAAGAGGCGCACAAGTTGTCTGAAAGAGACATCGAGTCGCAAATTGCCAAGGACTGGGAACGAGCCTCGCATCCTGAGGATGGCGCTTTTATCTGGTTAGGACTCTACGAACCATCACATGACGAACTCGCCGTCGTTCAGCAGACTCTCAACCTTCCCGATCTGCTTATTGACGATGCCCTGAACCCAAGTCAACGACCGAGTTTCGATTGGCACGGTGAAAGTAGCGGATTCATTATCGTCAAGATCTTGCAATACGTTGATGAAACGAGTGACGTATACACCGGTCAACTTGCGATCTTTTTTGACCATTCTCATGTTGTCACTGTCCGTCATGGCGGCATCGGAAGTCTGGATCAGATCCGTCATCGCGTGGACAGCGATGTGGCACATACTTCGCTTGGCCCACTCGCGGTTATTCACGCGATTCTCGACAAGATCGTAGACGAATACGTAGTTGTGGCAAACGGAGTTGCCGAGGATATAGCCGAGCTTGAAGCATCAGTTTTCTCCCCCACACTTCGCGATGAATCCGAAACGATCTACCGACTCAAACGAGAAAACTTAGAGATTCGTCGAGCTGTACTTCCACTGATTTCAGCTGCCGAGCTTTTCATCAGTAAAAGTAGTCCGTCCATCCCCGAAGATCTTTTGCCCTCGTTCCAGGATCTTGGAGAACACATCCTTCGCGTCCATGAACAAGTGGAAAGCCAGGACAGCCTGATCAGCTCGGTTATGTCAGCGTCGATGGCTCGTCAGTCGTTGCGCCAGAACGAAGACATGCGCAAGATTTCCGCATGGGTTGCCATCGCAGCCATGCCCACCATGATTGCCGGCATCTACGGTATGAACTTTGAGCACATGCCAGAACTGGGAATGCAGTTTGGCTACGCTGGCGCTTTGGCTTTGATGGGGACAGTTTGCTTTGGATTATGGAGAGCGTTTAAGAAGTCCGGCTGGCTGTAGCTTTAGGTAGCGCTGAGCACACCTGAGGCAACCAGCCCTAGCAGGACCAAGCCCAAA
>CANFIL010000095.1 GCA_947447095.1 Actinomycetota bacterium
ATTCCACTTAGGCCATTCAGAATTGGCGATCGACAACGCAATTGGACCGCCCATAGAAACACCGTGTCGAATTCCGCCGGTGATCGTGACCTCGTCTTGCTCAAACTTCATACGAGCACCGCGACCAAAACCGAGTCGTCGACGAGCTAGGGCGTTTGTGATGTCAGATGTCGTACATTCAATGCCTGCTGGCAGCCCATCAATAACGCCAGTCAGGGACGGCCCGTGTGATTCACCTGCGGTCAGCCATCTCAACATGACCTTATTCTTTCATGTTGGGCCTGATCAAGGCGAATTTACGCTGTGAATCACCACAAGTGCCAGGGTTGCAATTGTCATGTAGGGACCAAAGGCAAGACGGGAAGTTCGTGATAACCGTCCTGTGGCCATTCCAGCAAGTGCAATGAGACCAGCCAGTACAAAAGTCACAAAAATGCAGATGAGCCACGCTTGGGCGTTGTAATACCCAAGAACCAGGCCTGTTGGAACTGAATATTTCACGTCCCCCATACCAATTTGTCGTCTACTTATCACATACAAAGCGGCATAAACTGACGAATTTGCCGTTGCGGTTTTTATTGCTGCCAAGAATGGATCCCACTCATCGGTGAACCAACTAATGGCAATCTCGGATCCGAGCACTAACAACGTGAATGTGGCGACATGTTTATTGGGAAGTCGATGTGTTCGGATGTCGTTGTAGGACAACCAACCCCCATAGCCGAGAAGAAGCAGAAGTGGAGTGGAAAAGAGAAGCACTGAGATGGCGACGATTAATGTCTCCATGATCTAGCGCGTGGCAAGCGCATTCATGAGAGCACTTCGCATGGCATGCACAGGTGCTTCTTGACCGGTCATAAGTTCAACTTGTTTCGCGGCTTGGTGCAGCAGCATGAGATATCCGGGAATCGCAATGCAGTCAGCTGCATGCCAACGACTTGCAAGCGCCGATGGCCATGGATGGTAGACCACATCCAGCATCGGACCTTGAGGATCTATCACAGCATCAGCTATGACATCCGCTACTCCCCCAGGTGTCGTGTTAATGGTCAATGTCTGAGCATCAAAAGCTACTTCGGAAATGTGAACATCCGAGAAACTGATGCTGAGCTTGTCAGCTATCACGCGGCACTCTTCAAGTGCAGAGTGGTTTCGTGCCACGGCTTGAATCTGTGTGACCCCTAGTTGCGATGCCGCGACGATACTCGACCGTGCTGTGGCGCCAGATCCAAAAATCACGGCACGTGAAATCGCATGTGATGTCATCTCTCGAACAGCATTCACTATTCCCAAGACATCAGTGTTGTCTCCTTGAATAGTTGAACCGAAAGTCAAAGTGTTAATTGCTCGAGCTAAAACGGCGACGGCGCTCACATTTTCTGCAACATCAAAAGCAACCTCTTTGAGAGGCATTGTTAGCGACAGTCCAATCCACGACGAGTCGATTGTGTCAACGAATGAGGCGAATGTATCTGTCGATACCTCTATGGCTTGGTAATCATGTTCAAGGCCAAGTTCTGCGTATGCTGCACGATGTAATACGGGCGATAACGAATGAGCGATGGGACTTCCTAAAACTGCTGCATGCATTAGTAGCACTTCCCTGGATTGTCGTTGCAATATTTGAGGAACTCGTCCTTGATGGTAAGAAACTCACTATATGAACTAGTGAACTTTGTTTCTTGAGTGTCGAGATTGACGGTCGTGAAATACAGCCAGTCACCAACCGCAGGATTCAAGGCAGCTGTGATGGCATCTTCGCCAGGGTTGCCCACTGGACCCGGTGGTAAGCCGTCATGTAGGTAGGTGTTGTACGGAGTGTCTTTAGCAAGCTGATCCGTTGTCAGGATGACATCGGTTTTGCCAAGTCCATAGTTCACTGTTGAATCGAATTGCAAACGCATCGGTTCAGCAAGACGGTTGTAGACGACTCGGGAAACTTTGGCAAAGTCACGTGGGTGTCCTTCTACCTGCAGAAGTGAAGCAATCGTGATGATTTGCTGAGGTGTCATCCCCAGTGCAGATGCACTCTTCACAAGATCAACGGAAGCTGCCACTTCGTTGTACTTATTCACCATGCTTTTCAGAATTGAAGCAGCGGTTGCATTGGGGGCAATGTCGTATGTCGCTGGAAACAAAAATCCTTCAGGATTTCCGTGGGCATAGTCGGGTAATCCCAGCGCTTGTGAATCCTTGAGGGCTGCAGCGAAGTCTGCTGCTTGGATGCCTGTTTCTTTCGAAAGGTTCTCGACGATCCATGCCACTCGTTTACCTTCGGGAATGACGAAGCGATGGACGTCTCGAGTCGCAGGATCAAGTAGTGCGGCAATTGCCTGGCTTGCCTTCATCTGAGTTTTCAGGTTGTAAAAGCCAGGTTGTATCGAAGCGCTGTCCGGATTTGCGTTCGCTGCTCGCGTGAAAGCATCAACCGACGCCACGATTCCTTGAGTTTTCAGATCGTTTCCAATCTGAGCCAATGTCTGTCCTTGAGTGATTTCAAATACCACCGACGTTGTGCCTGGTCCCGCGAAATCCGCTGGCCCTTGAAAATGTTTGAGTAGTTTTGGCGCCGCAACTGCGATAGATGAAACAAGAACTGCGATGACGAGTAATGCAACGAGAAATCCACGACCTCGGCGAGGTTCCTTGGGCGACTGATGTGAGCCACCCGTTGGCGATGGAGAAGCATCTCCAAGTATTTCGAGATTTCCCACGACTACTCCCCTAAAGCAACGCCTGCCACCTCGGCATGTTTGGATTCGAAGTCCAATGCATGCTCCAAGATGACGACGGCTGCTGCCTGATCGATGATCCCTTTAGATGATTGTGCCGTATGGCCAGTCGCTCTCAGGGCTGTTGCAGCCGAGACTGTGGAAAGTCGTTCGTCAACGAGTCGAATTTCAGCCGTAATGTGCTGCGACAGATCATTGGCGAAATCAATGGCATATTGGGTCGATTTGGTGTGGTCGCCTGTAAGTGACAATGGGAATCCCACATAAACCAGCACGGCTTCATATTCGTTAATGACAGCGGCGACCTCGTTAATGGCGCTCTGGCTCATCTTGATCGTTGCTACCGGCAGAGCCATGGTGGCATCAGGGTCTGTTCGAGCCAGGCCAATTCGGCTTTGGCCGACATCTACGCTGAATCTGATGCCGCGTTTCACGTTAGGCCTTGAGGGCGTGAGCGACTGCTTCAAGGCCAGCGTCGAGTCCGCCGACATTGGCGCCTCCGCCTTGTGCCATTTCAGCGTTTCCGCCACCACGGCCATCAATTGAAGGAAGAAGGGCCTTGAGGGCATCGCCAGCACTCGCGCCAGCGTCACGAGCCGCGCTATCTGTTGCAGTGACCACGCTGATCTTGTCATCTTCAACTACTGCACCAACAAGTACGTATCCGTTGACCGTGATCTTTGACTTTGCAGAAGTGACGATGTCGCGAAGTGCTCCAGCTTCGGTGCCCGCTGGTGCAACGAAGCGGAACAATTTGAGATTGCCTACGTCAGTCGGTGTTCCGAGAAGGCCTTCGATGTCGCTCATCAAAGCTGCGCTCTTGACCTTATTGATTTCGCGCTCTGCGTTCTTCAAGCGTTCCATCATTTTGCCAATACGATCTGGCAGTTCTTCAGGACGCGCTTTGGTCATATCTGCAAGCTGAGCCACGATTGAGTGCTCGCGAGCAAGGAAGCGATAAGCATCAGCACCAACGAGAGCCTCTACGCGGCGAACACCTGCGCCGATTGAACCTTCCGACAAGAAGGAAACGACACCAAGTTGACCTGTGCTGGAAGTATGCGTACCACCACAGAGTTCACGAGCCCAGTCTCCAACCGAAACTACGCGAACCTGATCGCCATACTTTTCGCCGAACAAAGCCATAGCGCCGGTCTTGCGCGCTTCGTCCTGGGTCATTACTTCGGCGGTGACGAGAAGATCCTGAATGAGTAATTCGTTAACACGCGCTTCTACATCGTTCATGACAGATGCTGGTACGGCGCCTGCACTCGGGAAATCGAAACGAAGACGACCTGGTGAATTTTCAGAACCCATCTGTGTCGCAGTTTCGCCAAGAGCTTCACGGAAAGCCTTATGCACCATGTGAGTCGCGGTATGTGCACGCGAGATCGCAAGGCGACGGCTGACATCAACCTGCCCGACAGCGTGCTTACCCACTTCAACGGCACCCTTAATGACCTTGCCCCGGTGCACGAACAATCCCGGTACAGGTGTTTGAACGTCGACAATCTCAACCTGAGTGCCATCGTCAAGCGTGATCACGCCATGGTCAGCTAGCTGACCACCGCTCTCGGCATAGAACGGTGTGCGATCGACAAGAACTTCTACTTCGGTGCCTTCGGAAGCACTCTGCACGTCGTTACCGTCAACGATGATGCCAGTGATGTTTCCTTCAGATTGTGTCTCACTGTAGCCAAGGAATGTAGTCGTTCCTGAGCGTCCCATGATGTCGCGGTAAGTGGTTACCGCCACAACACCGCTCTTGCGAGCTGCAGCATCAGCCTTAGCTCGGCTGCGTTGTTCTTGCATCAACGCGCGGAAGCCCTCTTCATCGACCTTGACGCCTTGTTCGGCAGCCATCTCGAGTGTGAGGTCAATCGGGAATCCGAAAGTGTCGTGAAGCGCGAAGGCTGAATCACCTGTCAGTGTTGCTGACTTACTTGACTTGAGTTCTTTCACGGCCATGTCGAACATGGTGGTTCCACGCTCAAGTGTTTGCAGGAATGATTCCTCTTCGGCAACTGCGATAGAAGTGATGCGACCCTTGTCAGTCAGCAATTCTGGGTACTGAGGAGACATGGACTGAATGCTTGCATCGATGAGCTCAGCCATCGTTGGTTCGTGTGCACCAAGTAGGCGCATGTTACGAACAACGCGGCGCAAAATTCGGCGAAGAACATAGCCTCGGCCTTCGTTACCTGGCAGAACACCATCGCCGATGAGGAAAGCACAGGTTCGTGCATGGTCAGCAACGACACGAAGTGCAACATCGGACTTTGGATCGGATCCGTATGTGGTACCCGTCAAAACACTGGCACGGTCGAGAATGATTTTGGTGGTATCAATTTCATAGATGTTGTCGACACCCTGCAAAAGTGCCGCCATTCGTTCCAGGCCCATTCCGGTGTCAATGTTCTTGGCAGGAAGCTCGCCGAGAATTTCGTAACCTTCTTTGCCGGGTCCACCTGCGCGTTCAAATTGCATGAACA
>CANFIL010000096.1 GCA_947447095.1 Actinomycetota bacterium
ATATTGCCGAATGTCATTGTGACTGGCGCTTCGTCCGTTGCCGCCCGCGCAACCGTTGGACCTGACTGCACGTTGAATGACACCACGGTCGGAGCTGATGCATCGGTCGCGCGCACAACGGCAAACGGCGCCGTGATCGGCGACCACGCGACTGTGGGTCCGTACACCTACCTTCGGCCTGGAACGGTCCTTGGCACTGGCGCTAAAGCCGGCGGGTTCGTCGAAATGAAGAACGCTCAACTCGGCGAGGGCGCCAAAGTTCCACACTTGTCCTATGTCGGTGACGCAGTGATCGGCGAAGGCACCAACATTGGTGCCGCCACCGTTTTCGTGAATTACGACGGCGTTGAAAAGCATTCGACTACCATCGGGCGCCACGTACGGGTCGGCAGCGACTCGATGCTGGTAGCTCCCATCACGATTGGCGATGGTGCCTACACGGCGGCTGGCTCAGTAATTACCGAGAATGTTCCAGCAGGAGCCATGGCGGTTGCCCGGGCACGCCAGCGCAACATTTTAGATTGGGTCGTGCGTCGCCGACCCGGTTCCAAGTCCGCACAGGCGGCAGTGGCAGACTCTACTCATACCAACGGTTCGGGCGAAGGGGCTTAATTCATGACTGGGATTACACAGCACAATGCAAAGCGACTGGTGTTGTTAGCAGGTCGGTCCCATCCAGAGTTAGCCGAAGCCGTAGCCGAGAACCTCGGTGTTGAGCTCGTACCAACCCGTGCATACAACTTTGCCAATGGCGAAACTTTTGTGCGCTTCGAAGAATCAGTTCGTGGTTGCGATGCATTCGTTCTACAAACACACTCAGCGCCAGTGAATGACTGGATCATGGAACAACTGTTGATGGTTGATGCCTTGAAGCGAGCATCGGCAAAGCGAATCACGGTTGTTGCTCCGTTCTACGGCTACGCACGTCAGGACAAGAAGCACGCAGGTCGCGAACCAATTTCTGCACGCTTGATGGCTGACTTGTTCCACGCAGCTGGGGCCGATCGCATCATGAGTGTCGACTTGCACACCGCTCAGATCCAAGGTTTCTTCAACGGTCCTGTTGACCACTTGTTTGCACTTCCCATTCTTGCTGCCCACGTCGGTCGCACTCTTGATCGTTCAAAGATCACGGTTGTCTCACCAGATGCTGGTCGTGTTCGTGTAGCTGAACGCTGGACCGACATTCTCGGTGCGCCACTGGCAATCATTCACAAGCGTCGCGATCCGGATGTCCCTAATGAAGCAAAGGTTCTCGAAGTAGTTGGTGACGTAAAGGGTCGCATCTGTGTCGTCGTTGACGACATGATCGATACCGGCGGCACGATCGTTAAGGCTTCTGAAGCATTGTTCGAAAATGGTGCCGAAGATGTTGTGGTCACAGCAACGCATGGTGTCCTATCTGCTCCAGCAGCTCAGCGCCTACAGGATTCGCGCATCAAGGAAGTTGTTGTCACTGACACACTTCCAATTTCGGCCGAAAACCGATTCCCAGGTCTGACCGTTCTTCCAATCGCACCGCTGATCGCGCGCGCCATTCGCGAAGTATTCGACGAAGGTTCAGTTACCAGCCTGTTCGATCACGTTGGCGTCTAAACCCCTGATTTTTCAAGGCGGATTTGACCGCGCTGTAATGCGCTGGTTACCCTAAGAATGCTCCTCGGCGAGGGCGTCGCTTATGCGAAAGCCGTTATCGACGAAGGTCTCACGCGGAGCGTGCATTAGACCCATTTAGGAGTAAACATGACAGACGTATTGAACGCTTATGTTCGTAATGATTTCGGCAAGGGTGCAGCTCGCAGCCTCCGTCGTGATGGCAAAACCCCAGCCGTAATTTATGGTCGCGGTTCCGCCCCAGTTCACGTTGCAGTCGATTCACACGAACTCACCAAGATTCTTCGCAAGAAGGTTTCATCACTTGAGGTTGTTGTCGAAGGCAAGAACCACATCGTGACCCCACGCGACATCCAGATTGACCCAGTTCGTCGTTTCGTCGAGCACGTTGACTTGGTAGTTGTTACCGCTGCAGAAGCTGCAACAATCGCGCGCGATGCAGCCGAAGCTCATGCTGCTGCTGATGCGGCTGCCAACAAGGCTGCTGAAGATGCAGCTAACAAGGCTGCTGCTCGTACCGCTCGCCAGGCTGAAGCAGAAGCAGCAGGCACATCTGATGCTGCTGCCGATGCTTCTTCCGAGGACAGCGCAGAGTAATAAGCGTGGCTAATCAATGGCTCATAGTGGGACTCGGTAATCCGGGTCCCACTTATGCTTTGACGCGCCACAATATCGGTGCACGAGTCATTGATGAACTTGCCCATCGCGGGAATTCAAAACTTAGCCGACACAAACGAGCACTTGCTGATGTCGCTGAAGTTCGCAGTGGTGAAAACAAACTCGTTCTCGTAAAGCCAATGTCGTACATGAATGAAAGTGGCGGCCCAACAAAGGCCCTTGCATCGTTCTACAAAATCGAGCCAGCAAACATCATCGTGCTGCATGACGAGTTAGATATTCCACTGTCAACCATCCGAGTGAAACGTGGTGGTGGCGATAACGGTCACAATGGTTTGAAGTCGATTCGCGGAGCATTTGGAACGGGTGAATGGTTCCGGGTTCGATTAGGAATTGGGCGTCCAGAAGGTCGGCAAGATCCTGCTGACTTTGTCCTTAAGCCATTTGGGAGTGCACAGGCTACGGATGTCGAGTTCTTAATCAGTAACGGTGCGGATGCAGTTGAGTCCATCGTGAACCACGGACTAGTCGCTACGCAGAATACGTTCAACTCGTGAACGATCACGAGGTAGCCCGACACATTGCTCGCCGCGCTGGCGATCTCCTTGCAGCAGTTCGAGACGATTCTCCAGGTCTTCCATCGCGAGAGCTTGCCGCGCTCGGTGATCGAGCTGCCCACGAATTGTGCATGGAGTTGTTTCGGGAATTTCGTCCGAATGATTTCGTATTGAGCGAAGAGGGCGAATTAGATCCGTCTCGGAATAGTCAAGATCGATTGTGGATCATTGATCCACTCGATGGCACGTCACACTATTCCAGCCGAGGCTCAGATTATGCAGTGCACATTGCCTTGTGGGAACGGGAATCAACTCAGCTGTCTCAGATCACTGCTGCCAGTGTGTACATTCCTGCCACTGGAGTGATGCTGTCGATGGATGATGACGTTGTCCCATCTATTGCTCGTGCCCAAGCGATTAGGATTTTAGTTTCTCGCACTCGGCCACCTCGAGAAATCGACAAAATCGCAGTTGAACTCAAAAGTGAGACCGGACGAGACATTGACGTAGTCCCGATGGGTTCGGTCGGTGCGAAAGTTGCACACATCATTGCCGGGCATGCTGATATGTACATCAATACTGGAGGCTTCCACGAATGGGATATCGCGGCGCCACTGGGTGTCGCGCATCATTATGGCTTAACCGTCTGCGACCGCGATGGCAACCATCTTGAATTCAATCAAACCGACACAATTGTGCCGAATGCCGTGATTACACGCCCACAATTTGTTCCAACACTCGTTCACTCCTTAGCGTAGGAACATGTCCTTGCAACATGTCGTCACCGCAGTTGCGAAGGACAGCAATATCCGTGCCGCTGCTGAGGACTTAGCAGCGGGTGTGCCGGCTCGAATCGGAACGTCTCCCAGCTCGATTCCATACGTCATCGCAGCTTTAGCCCAGAGCGATCGTCCTTTGCTTGTCATCACTCCAAGTGATCGAGCAGCTGAAGAATATGCAAAATCTTTGAGCGACTTCATCGAACCGCAATCAATTGCAGTTTTTCCAGCATGGGAAACCTTGCCGCACGAGCGACTGAGCCCATCGGGTGACACGGTTGGAACTCGAATGGCAGTGCTACGCCGACTGGCACATCCAGAAGAATCGTCAGCGATTAAGTGCATGGTTGCTCCGATTCGTTCTGTCATTCAGCCGATTGTTACGGGTTTGGGCGAGATCGTCCCCTTGACTCTTTCTGTCGACGATGAAATGTCGCTCGATGCCTTGTCGTTGCGCCTAGTTCAGTTGGGTTTTGAACGCGTTGAATTAGTTGATCGGCGTGGCCAATTTGCAGTTCGTGGTGGCATCGTTGATGTTTTCCCAAGCTCACTTGAGCACCCATTACGAGTTGAGTTTTGGGGCGATGTCGTTGAAGACATTCGCGCATTCTCAGTTGCGGATCAGCGATCCCTTGGATTGCCGACAACAACTTTACTGGCAACGGCGTGCCGTGAACTTCTCATTGATGAAGCGGTCCAACTACGCGCAGGAGAACTACTTAAGAAACATCCTGAACTGGGAGAGATTCTTGACCCTGTTTCGCAGGGTATAGCCGTTGAAGGCATGGAAAGTTTGTTGCCTGTCCTCGTCGAAGACATGGAATTGATCTTGGATGTTATCGGTCAACAATGGTTAGTCGTTGAAGTTGACCCAGAGCGAATTTCGGCCCGAGCAGCCGAACTAGTTACAACCAGTGCTGAATTCCTCGAGGCTTCGTGGAGCAATGTCACAGCGGGTAACTCTTCGATGCCAATCGATCTAGGTAAATCGGGCTATCGAGATTACGCAGAGACAAAAGATGCGTACGCCACTCGAGCGTGGTGTGAAATATCGACACTCATTGGGCCAGATGACGTCATCCCAGACATTCATCCGACCACGGAATACCGATCAGATTTCGAAGCTGCGGTATCTGATATCCGTGCCTGGTGGGCGAGTGGTTATGACGTTGGAATAGCAATGGCTGGACATGGATCCGCTCAGCGAGTTGTGCAAACTCTTTCGGAGCATGACATAGCCGCGCGACTTGTCGAGACCATCACCGGTGCAGATCGAGTTGTCGAAGTAACCGTGTCACATCAAGAACGCGGCGTCGTTTGCGTTGCTGGCGAATTCGTACTCGTTACTGAAATTGATCTTTTTGCGGCGCGTGACTCAGCGCGCGAACCACGCACTATGCCGAGTCGTCGACGATCAACAATTGATCCGCTGACTCTAAAAGCTGGCGACTACGTCGTTCATGATCAGCATGGTGTCGGCCGTTACGTCGAAATGGCGCAACGCAACGTACAAGGAGCTACGCGCGAGTATCTCGTCGTTGAATATGCGCCGAGTAAACGCGGCCAACGTGGAGACCGGTTGTATGTCCCAACTGACCAGCTTGACCATGTCACGCGATATGTGGGTGGCGAGGCACCGAGCCTCAATCGTCTC
>CANFIL010000097.1 GCA_947447095.1 Actinomycetota bacterium
ATGACTTTGGCGCTAGGGGAGAAAGATGTTCTCTTGCTGCGTAACCACGGAATTGTGACCACTGGCAAGACCGTCGCAGATGCCTGGCAGCTGTTGTACTTCTTTGAACGCACCGCCGAATCTCACGTTTTGGCTATGTCGATGGGTCGTTCGTTGCGAATGGTCGACAAGGACATTGTGGATGTCACAGCCGAGCAGATGCTTGCCTCGCCAACTGTGATGGGCGTTGATCGGGCAGCCCTGCATTTCGCTGCTCTGAAGCGCATTTTGGACCGAAAAGAACCTGATTACGCCGCCTAGCCAGGCTCGCGACACGCCCAAAACGCGTGTTTTCGAACAATACTGGCTATTCGAACAGGTGTTCGATAGAGTCTCCACAACGCCTGAAATCCACAAGAAATTAGGGCTAAGCGTTTGTGTCGGTGCTGGCACATAACGTGGCACTACACAAAACGCATAAAGCACTAGGAGACGAACATGGCTGCAAAATCACGCAACAGTGAGCCAATCAAGCCGGAACGCACAGGCGACCGTGACAAGGCCCTTGATACGGCTTTGGCCCAGATCGAACGTCAGTTTGGTAAGGGCTCAATCATGCGCCTTGGCCAGGAAGAACGCGTTCCTGTCGAGGTCATCCCAACCGGTTCCATCGCATTGGATATCGCTTTGGGTATTGGCGGACTGCCACGCGGCCGCATCGTAGAAATCTACGGTCCAGAATCTTCGGGTAAGACCACACTTGCATTGCACGCTATTGCTAGCGCTCAGGCATCTGGCGGCATCGCGGCATTCGTTGACGCGGAACATGCTTTTGATCCTGAGTACGCAAAGAAGCTTGGTGTCGACATCGACAACCTTCTCGTGAGCCAACCAGATACTGGTGAACAGGCACTCGAGATCGCAGACATGCTGATTCGCTCCGGCGCTCTTGACTTGATCGTCATCGACTCGGTTGCAGCACTCGTGCCACGTGCTGAAATCGAAGGCGAAATGGGCGATAGCCACGTTGGTCTTCAGGCTCGTTTGATGTCTCAGGCGCTTCGCAAGATCACTGGTGCCTTGAGTGCTAACAACACCACAGCAATCTTCATCAACCAGTTGCGCGAAAAGATCGGCGTAATGTTCGGTTCACCTGAAACCACAACTGGTGGCAAGGCGCTGAAGTTTTATGCATCCGTGCGCTTGGACATCCGTCGTATCGAAACGTTGAAGGACGGCACTGACCCAGTCGGTAACCGCACCCGCGTCAAGGTCGTTAAGAACAAAGTTGCTCCGCCGTTCAAGCAGGCTGAATTCGACATTCTTTATGGCGAAGGCATCTCTCGTGAAGGTGGCATCATCGACATGGCTGTTGAAGAGGGCTTGGTCCGTAAGGCCGGCGCTTGGTACACCTACGAAGGTGACCAGCTTGGCCAGGGTAAGGAAAACGCTCGTCAGTACTTGAAGGACAACCCAGGTCTTACTAACGACCTCGAATTGCTCCTTAAGGACAAGCTCGTGATGACACCAGGTAAGGCTGACCTTCACGTTGTTGAGCCTGCTGACATCGATACGGACGACGAGGACTAGTCCTTTAATGAAGTCTCTTGACGAAGTGGATCAGGGATCTGGTAACCAGGTTTCTGATCCACTTTCGTTTGCCCGAAACATTGCGCTGCAGCAACTGAACTATGCGCCACGCTCGCGTAAGGAACTCGCAGACAAGCTCAAGGGCAAAGGTGTTCCTGAGGACATCAGTGAGCAGGTACTTGATCGACTCACTGAAGTTGGTTTGATTGACGATCTGACCTACGCCCAGATGCTGGTGCGAAGCAAGCAGAACTCACGCAGACTGGCCAAACGTGCCTTGCGTGTCGAACTCACCAAGAAGGGGATTAGTCAAGACATCGCTACTCAAGTTCTTGATGAGGTTGATCCTGACGATGAACTAGAAATGGCTCGCTTGATCGTGGCTAAAAAGATGCGATCACTTGGATCGGCTGACACAGTGACCATTCAACGACGTTTAAGTGGCTTGCTGGCGCGAAAGGGTTATGCCTCAAACGTATCTATGCTGGTCATTCGTGAGGCGCTGACACAGCGTTCATTGGACATTGAAGCCGAATTTGACGCTGCTGATTTCGTTTTAGACTAGAGCCTGTGACCTCAACCTACGAAGTACGCACGCTCGGGTGCCAAATGAACGTGCACGACTCTGAACGTATTTCGGGCATGCTCGAGGTTGCTGGCTATGTGGCTGCCGAAGAAGGCGCTCAAGCCGATCTCGTGGTTTTCAACACCTGCGCAGTTCGTGAGAACGCTGACAACAAGTTGTACGGAGCGTTGGGAAATCTGCGTCCTTACAAGCTCAAGAACCCAAACTTTAAGATCGCTGTCGGTGGCTGTCTAGCCCAGAAGGACCGCGGAACCATCATCGAAAAAGCGCCTTATGTAGACGTTGTTTTCGGTACTCACAACATGGACGCCTTACCTGCGCTACTTGAGCGTGCTCGGATCGAACAAGAGTCCCAAGTCGAAATCATTGAGTCACTTGAAACATTTCCATCAACGCTTCCAGCACGACGTGACAGTGCATCATCTGCCTGGGTATCGATCAGTGTTGGTTGTAACAACACCTGCACGTTCTGCATCGTGCCAGCGCTACGGGGTCGCGAGAAAGATCGCCGTCCTGCCGACATCTTGACTGAAATAAAAGCCTTGGTTGATCAAGGCGTTCTTGAAATCACCTTGCTTGGTCAAAACGTGAATGCCTACGGCGTTGAATTCGGCGACCGTAATGCTTTTGCGGACTTGCTTCGTGCCTGCGGGAAGATCGATGGTCTTGAACGCGTGCGTTTCACCAGTCCGCATCCTCGTGACTTCACCGATTCAGTGATTGCTGCCATGGCCGAGACCGACAACGTCATGCCGCAACTGCATATGCCCCTGCAATCTGGTTCGGATCGTGTGCTTCAGGTCATGCGTCGTTCCTACCGTGTTGAAAAGTACATGGGAATTATCGAACGTGTTCGTGCTGCGATGCCTGATGCCGCAATCACCACCGACATCATCGTCGGCTTCCCGGGCGAGACCGAAGATGATTTCCAAGGCACCATGGATGTCGTGCGTGAAGCACGATTCATGAATGCCTACACATTCCAGTACAGCAAGCGTCCGGGAACACCGGCTGCCGAAATGGATGATCAGATCGAGCCGGATGTAGTGGCTAGTCGCTACCAACGCCTTGTCGAACTGGGCAATGATGTTGCCTGGGAAGAGAACAAGAAGCTCGTTGGATCAACAGTTGAAGTGCTCGTGGCAACGGGTGAAGGTCGTAAGGATCAGGCTTCGGGCCGCGCTTCAGGTCGTGCGCGCGACTACCGATTGGTTCACATCTCGCAAGAGCTCAACGGCATTGACCAAGACATTCGTCCTGGCGACATTGTGACCGCGGAAGTCACCCATGCAGCGACCCATCATCTGCTTGCAGACAAGTTGCTCTCAGTTCGATCAACGGCCGCCGGAGACATGTGTGCTGCCGGTCAGACACCGTCAACCAATGGTGCACCTGCTGGCGTCATGCTGGGCATCCCAACTATTCCTCGCGCATAACTCAAATGTCCATCACGGTCGCGATCGTTGGTCCAACTGCGGTTGGCAAGACGGATGTGTCGCTTGAACTTGCTGAACTTCTCGATGGCGAAGTCATCAATGCAGACTCAATGCAGTTTTATCGCGGTATGGACATTGGTACCGCCAAAGTTCCGTTGTCCGAACGTCGGGGCATTCCACATCATTTGATCGACAACTTGGATATCCGTGATGCGGCAAACGTATCCGATTATCAAATCGCTGCCCGTGCTCAGATCGCCGAGCTACACAGCCGAGGCAAGGCTGCACTGCTGGTTGGTGGCTCCGGCCTATTCATCAATGCCGTTCTTGATGACATGCAATTTCCTGCGAGTGATTCTGTAGTTCGTGATCGGTTGAATGCTGAGGCAGAAGAAATTGGCGTCGAAGCGATGTATCAACGTTTGGTCGCGGCTGATCCTCAGGCTGCAGCCAACGTGATTCCTCAGAATCTGCGGCGCATCATTCGGGCTCTTGAAGTCATCGAGATTACAGGTGAGGCTCCGAATACTGCGCTTCCTGATTTGGCGGAAGTGGTGCCAAGTGTGCGCATCGGTTTACGTCGTGATCGCGAAGAGCTTGATGAACGAATTGAAAAGCGCGTTGAGTTGATGTGGCAACAGGGTCTTGTTGACGAGGTTGAGCAACTCGAGATTCAGGGTCTTCGCGAAGGTCTCACGGCCAGCAAAGCACTTGGTTACCAGCAGGTGCTGGCCGCATTGGCAGGCGAGTGCAGCATGGATCAAGCCAAGACAGACACTATTTATGGCACGCGTCGTTATGTGCGCCGCCAAGAGTCGTGGTTCAAGCGAGACAAGAAGATCCAGTGGCTAGATGCCACCACGGTGACGGCCAGTGAGATCTCGGGAATCATTGCCAGCGCTTGAGCGTTGACATCTGTGGGTGACAAACACCTGCAATAGACTTGGAGCACTATGAGTTCAGCACACGGCCTGCCCTTTATGAAGGGCCACGGGACCGGGAACGACTTTGTCGTTATTGCTGATTTCGGCGGGGAACTCGACCTCTCTGCGGCCCAAGTCGCTGCTATTTGCGATCGCCATAGCGGTATCGGCGCTGATGGAATTCTTCGCGTAGTACGCCAGGATGACGTGTACTTCATGGATTACCGCAATGCAGATGGCACCTTGGCTGAAACGTGTGGCAATGGCCTTCGTGTGTTCGCGCGCTTCTTGGTGGAAAACGGACTCGAGAAGGCCGGCACCTTCGACATTTTGACACGTGCTGGAATTGTCCAAGCAACTGTGGATGCAGATGACAAGAACTTCGACAACATCGCCATTCGTATGGGTAAGCCTGAACGAATTGAAGTTGATGCTGACCCGAGCGTTACAACGGAAACTGGTTCGTGGAATGGCGTTGCTGTCACTATGCCAAATCCGCATTGCGTCACAGTTGTCGATGACATTTACGAAGCAGGGTCGTTGCTAGAACTTCCTGTCGTTTCACCTGCTTCAGTATTTCCTGAAGGTGTCAATGTTGAATTCATTGAATCTCGCGGCTCAGACCACATTG
>CANFIL010000098.1 GCA_947447095.1 Actinomycetota bacterium
AGACTTGCCACTTCGAGTGAAGGCGTCCGCTGTCGGCCTAGAAGCCCAGGAGTATCGCGCAGAATCGGTTCAAACTTCTGGTTGGACCGGCATCGCAGAAATCGCCGTGAGTTCCTCTGACATTGATGACCTCTACGATGAAGAATTTATTGATAACGACGAAGCCCGTGAACTTCCAGTTCACACCGGAGTGGTCCTTTCAAGTGATCGCGGAAGTGCTTTGGCGCGAGTCACAGTGGATAAGCAATTGCAATTGATCCGTGGCGACCGTGAAGCATTTGGTTTGCATGGACGTAGTGCTGAACAGCGCATCGCACTGGACCTTCTCCTAGATCCAGACATCGGCATCGTGTCGCTTGGTGGCCGAGCTGGTACTGGTAAGAGTGCGCTTGCATTGTGCGCAGGGTTAGAAGCAGTGTTGGAACGACAACTTCATCGCAAGGTCGTTGTATTCCGTCCGCTGTATGCCGTGGGCGGCCAAGAACTTGGATATTTGCCAGGCTCAGAAGGCGACAAGATGTCACCGTGGGCACAAGCTGTCTATGACACGTTGTCGGCAGTGACGAGTCCTGCGGTCATCGAAGAAATTATCGATCGCAACATGCTTGAGGTTTTGCCATTGACGCATATTCGTGGTCGTTCACTTCATGATTCATTCGTGATCGTAGATGAAGCACAGTCGCTAGAACGTAATGTGTTGTTGACGGTACTTTCGCGCATTGGCAAAGACAGTCGAGTGGTATTGACGCACGACGTTGCCCAACGAGACAACTTGCGCGTTGGCCGACATGACGGTGTCGTAGCCGTAGTTGAAAAACTCAAAGGTCATCCACTGTTTGCGCACGTTACGCTCACACGATCTGAACGGTCACCAATCGCGGCGTTAGTTACCGATTTGCTGGAAGACTTGCCAGCCTAACGAGGCATACTTGCGTGAAGCGTGCCTGTTAGTTCGGCTTACCCACTGGAATGCTGAGTGCAACTGGGCGCAAAGTGTCAGCAAAAAAGTCATTGCCCTTGTCGTCGACAACAACGAATGCAGGGAAGTCTTCGACTTCGATGCGCCATACGGCTTCCATGCCCAAGTCTTCGAAGTCCAAGACTTCGACTTTCTTGATGTTGTCCTTTGCTAGACGTGCGGCAGGTCCACCAATGGAACCGAGGTAAAAACCGCCGTTGTCGTTGCAGGCTGCGGTAACAGCATTGCTGCGGTTGCCTTTGGCGAGCATCACGAATGAGCCACCAGCTTTCTGGAATCGATCAACGTAAGAGTCCATTCGTCCTGCAGTTGTTGGGCCAAATGAGCCCGAGGCATAACCCTCTGGAGTCTTTGCAGGACCTGCGTAATAGACCGGGTGATCTTTCAAATACTGCGGCATCTCTTCGCCACGCTCGAGCATGGCAAGGATTCGTGCGTGCGCGATATCGCGAGCAACAACGAGTGGACCAGTGAGTGATACGCGAGTCTTTACAGGAAGCGCAGAGAGCTGTTCACGAATCTTGTCCATTGGTTGGTTGAGATCAATCGAAACGACACTGTCGTCGAGATGTTCGTCACTAACTTCTGGCAAGAACTGTGCTGGATCGGCTTCGAGCTTTTCAACGTATGCGCCAGTCGCATCAATTCGTACGATTGCTTGGCGGTCTGCCGAACACGACACTGCAATAGCAATTGGACATGACGCACCATGGCGGGGTAACCGAACTACGCGAACGTCGTGGCAGAAGTACTTTCCACCGAATTGTGCGCCGATGCCGAAACCTTGAGTGAGTTTGAGTACTTCTTGTTCCATTGCTAAGTCACGGAATGCATGACCATCGGTGCCGCCTTCGGTTGGCAAATCATCGAGGTACTTCGTACTCGCATACTTGGCTACTTTGAGAGCGTATTCAGCGCTAGTTCCACCTACGACAATTGCTAAATGGTACGGAGGGCAAGCAGACGTACCGATCAGTCGTAATTTTTCGTCCAAGAAATTGCGGAATGATTCTTCGTTGAGAACCGCTTTGGTTTCTTGGTAGAGGTAACTCTTGTTCGCGCTACCGCCACCCTTTGCGATGAAGAGCATCTCGTAGGCGTTCTCGTGGCCATCTTTAGTGTCTGCATAAATTTCAATTTGAGCTGGCAAGTTATCACCAGTGTTTTTCTCTTCCCACATTGAAACCGGTGACAGTTGCGAGTATCGAAGATTGAGTTTTTGGTAGGCGTCAAAAATTCCACGACTGAGATGCTCTTCATCCCGGCCTGTAGTCAGGATTTGCGATCCGCGCTTAGCGCTAATAATTGCCGTGCCTGTGTCTTGGCACATAGGCAAGACGCCACCGGCTGCAATGTTTGCGTTTTTGATGAGATCAAGTGCAACGAATCGGTCATTGGGTGAAGCTTCTGGATCGTCGATGATTCGACGAAGCTGCTGGAGGTGGCTGGTACGCAACATATGGCTGATGTCGTGGATTGCTTCGTAGGCGACTTTACGGAAGACTTCCGGCTCGATCGTGAGGAATGTGCGTCCATCGACCGTTGTCGTGCTGATGCCTTCCTTCGTCACAAGGCGAAACTCAGGATTATGTTCGCCCGAAGGAAGCATGTCGGTGTACTTAAACTCAGCCATATTTCTAGCCTAGACCTGTTGGCCCACTCCCTCGTTCGGCGACAGCGTGAGATGCACGGCATGATTGTTATGTGGCATCCAAACCCCGGCATCTGCAAACGGCTCGCGACATGGTCTATTCGCTTGGCGCGGTATTTGGTGTAGTTGCAATCATTTTGGGAGTTACTTGGAGATCGCATTCCCAAGCCGTGCAACCCGTTGATTACTCAGGTGCGGTCCAACAAGCGGTGTCTGCCAAAGTTTTCCCAGTACTCGTGCCATCACCGCTACCTAGCGGATATGTGGCGACCAGTGCCCGCTTTGAGCCAGAAACCTATGGGGCAACGGGTGATGTTCGGTGGTACCTCGGTTTTACAACCAAGTCGAATGAATTCATTTCGCTGTGGCAAAGCACCGCGCGTCAAGGTGCCATTATTGCGGCAGCTTCAAACCATGGTGATTGCTCTGGCAAGCAAATTGTTGATGGAACTACATGGACCACCTGTGAAAATCCAAAACCGCTGGCACGCGTTATAGCGAAGAACCAAGACGGAATAACGACCGTGATTGCTGGGACTGTTTCGTTTGACGAGCTTGTGGCATTCAGCCGTACCTTGGCCGTAGCGCATTAAGGTTGAATCATGGCTGAAGAAATGACATACGAACAAGCAAAAACGCGTCTCGAAGAAGTCATTCTCAAACTCGAAGATAAAGATTTGCCTCTCGATGACATGGTCACCTTGTGGGAAGAAGGCGAACGTCTAGCGAATATTTGCCAAGAACGTTTGACCAGCGCGCGAGCACGACTGGAAGCCGTGCGACCAAGCCAGACTGACTCTGAATAATTTCGTTAGTCGATCGTGGCAGCAATTTCGCCGCCAGCAATTCGAATCACCACGTTGTCGCGTGACGTTACTTCACTCGGTTCACGAATGATTACGCCATTCTTGCGCACAATTGCATAGCCACGTTCAAGCGTTCCTTGTGGCGAGAGCGCGCGCAGTGTTGCAGCAAAACCTTTGAGCTTTGATGTTTCGAGCGCAACCGCACTGTCGACTCGGTTGTACATCGCAGCACGACGCGTTGAAAGATCGCTAATGCGTTGGTCAATAAGTTCGCTTGGATGAGCCAGCGCTGGTCTAGCCCGCAGGGTTGAAATTGCCTGCTCGGCCAGAGTGATTCGCGTCGTTGCGATCTGCCATGCACGCGTTCGAATATTGCGTAACTCTGCCAATTCCTGGACGACGTCAGGGACGATTCGCCGAGCTGCATCTGTTGGGGTTGATGCGCGGTAGTCCGCAACATAGTCAATGAGGGGACGATCTTCTTCGTGGCCGATTGCAGCAACGATCGGCGTCAGACATTGTGCAACAACGCGAATAAGTGATTCATCGCTGAAAGGGAGCAAATCTTCGAATGCGCCACCACCTCGAGCGACCACAATGACTTCCACGTCATCAATGGCATCAAGTTCTGAAATCGCATTGCTGACTTGTCGAACTGCATTTGCTCCTTGAACTGCAACTTCGCGGATAACAAATTCCACATCGGGCCAACGACGCTTGGCATTTTCGACAACATCGAACATGGCGTCACTATTTTGTCCACAGACAAGTCCGACGCGACGAGGTAGAAATGGAATGGGTTTCTTACGTTCCGGATCAAAAAGACCTTCAGCAGCCAGAATGTTGCGTAATGCTTCAAGACGAGCCATCAACTCGCCCAGTCCTACAGCACGAAGTTGCAGCACCTTAAATTGCAACGTTCCTTTTTTCGGCCACCAGTCAGCTTTGGCCTGCATGACAATTCGAGACCCTTGCTCGATCGCTGGACTGATCTGACGTACTGCATCGGTTTGCATGTAGATCGACAGCGTGGCATCGCGCTCGATGTCACGAAGTTTCATATAGGTCAACGCTCGGGTTTCTCGAATTTCCGAGATCTGTCCCTCAACCCAGGTATTGCCCAGGCGCGCTATGTAATCGCTCATGAGTGAACTGACCTGGTGTACCGCAAAGGGCAATTCAGGGCTCGTGCCCGGCTTTTCCATCTCACTCACCTTCCTATTGTGCCTGCACCCGCAGGGCGGGAGCGTAATTTGACCCTTACGATTGAGAGGTGAGCGAACGCAAAGTGTTATTGGCCAAGCCGCGCGGATATTGCGCTGGTGTCGATCGAGCCGTCGAGACGGTCAAGAAGACCCTCGAAACACATGGCGCACCTGTCTATGTGCGTAAAGAAATTGTTCACAACAAGCATGTGGTCACAACTCTTGAAGAGCGTGGCGTCATCTTCGTTAACGAAACGGATGAAGTTCCTGAAGGTGCCACAGTCGTTTTCAGTGCACACGGAGTCTCGCCAGCAGTTCACGAACAGGCTGCAGCGCGAAACCTGCGAACAATTGATGCAACCTGCCCACTTGTGACAAAAGTTCACTCCGAAGCCAAACGATTTGCTGCGGAAGATTTACAAATTTTATTTATTGGTCATGAAGGTCATGAAGAAGTTGAAGGCACGATGGGTGAAGCGCC
>CANFIL010000099.1 GCA_947447095.1 Actinomycetota bacterium
ATGACAAATGCCCCACACGGTTAGATGTGAGGCATTTGAAGAAACTCTGAATTACAGGTACATCAAGTTGAAAACTTTACGGATGGTTTCGTGGCAGACCCACGTGCCCTTCCAGCCTTCAGGTGTTGACAACATTGTGCCTGGCTTTGCTTCGATTACTGTGCCGTCTTCGGCAGTGATCGTTGCGCTGCCTGAAATGATGGTCGCAGTTTCGTGGTAACCGTCACGGAACGATGTGAAAGTACCTGGTTCACATTCCCACAAGCCATAGACGAGTTTCCCGTCTTCGGACTCCCATACGACATCGACACGTTCAGACTGTCCGGTCAATGTTGTTGTCTTTAGTACTGGTTCGCCCTGCATTGGACGAGTAACGATGTCTTGCATTGAAAAAGTTGGTGTGCTCATGCCACTAAGCCTATTAGGCAGTTTGGCCAACTCGGGCAAGGCGTTCTAAGGCCGCTTCTTCGATCGGCGAATGGTCACCGATTGCCAATCTCATCAACCGCAAGAGCCCCTTTGTTACTGGCTGAACGATCCACAGTGGCAAGCATTTCAGCCCTAGACGCTCTCGATACTTCTTGGGCATCGACGCAACAGCGGCCTGGAAAAGGAAGGCATATGCAAACCGCGCTGTCCGAGAAAGAGGCGGCCGCTTGATGAATTCGACAACTCGTAGTGTCGTGTCATTTACGACTAGAAGTCCTTGTTCATCAAAGGACTCAATTGCTGCTGACAGTTCTGCCTGTGACATCGGGCAAGAATTCAGGCCCAGAGGTGCAACAGCCTGCGACCATAACGATACATAAGCATCGGCGCCGCCAGGGATCGTGGAACCTGAATACAGCTGATACGTCACGAGAAAAGAATCAGTAAATGCCACGTGCACCCAGAGCAACAAATCAGAGTCAGCTGCGCGATACGGCTTCACTTCACCAGTGCCAGCTGTGTACTCACCTTTGACTCGTGAGTGCATTCCGTTAACGCGTGCCGACTCTTTGGCGATTGAGCTCTTTGATCCAAACGTCAAAATTGTGAGCCAGCGCGTAGTCCCGGCAAGTCGACCCAATGCGTCAACCTCGTAACGCGAATGTTGCTCAACGCCAGCCAAGCTGCCTGGGTGAAGCGCCTGCATCAAGAGCGCGCGGATGCCACCAACAAGAGTCGTGAAATTTGCGTGCACTACCCATGGAGCATCAGTTGGCTTGTATAGCCCGGCATCATCACCAGCGGCTACATCGCCCAGCCATGGCGGAACACCATCAGAGGAGCTAGTAATAATTCGACGAAATCGAACACCGAGACGATCTTGTAACGCGGACACCACTTAACTATGTGCGAGATGCGCTCTATTCGCAATATTTAAGCGCTGAGATGTCCTAGTAAAAGAAACTGAAGACAACACCCATGAGAGCGATATTCAAAACATCGCTGGCAACTTCAATAATCCACACCTTGATGCCTTGATTGGAAAACAATCGGTGGCCAAGTGACGCGGCAGCACCAATAACGCCAACAACAACACCGAGCGCCAGACCGGCACCAAGAGAAACATCACCGTTGGCTGATTGATACAAGCCAGCAAGCAAAGCAAGAACAATCGCCTGAACGAATACGGCCACAGTCACCATGCCGAAAACTGCACCCATGTTTTGACCTTGGCCAGGCTCTTGGCTTGGGTCGCGGCCGATGGCACGCCACCATGCTGGGTAAAAACCAATCGGACTAAACCAAATGAAGCCTGCGATGAAGTTAACGAGTGCAGCGATAAGTACTGCTACCCAATTGATTGTTCCAAAATCCATGATTTCTCCTTGCCCGTGAGAAAGAATCTATCGGGCAAACTTGTAAGAACTTGGCAACCTAAGGCACAACACTTGCGAAAAAGAGGCTAGTTGCTGTGCTTTCCATGTGGCACTGGATCGCGAACCAACGCCACACCTGCAGATGCAACTGCAAATCCAACCAAGGCAAGTGGCTGAAGTCGCTCACCGAACAGCACGAATGACATCAGCAAAGTTGTTGGCGGCACAAGGTAATACAAACTCGAGACACTAGCTGCTGTGCCCTGGCGAAGTAACCAATACAAAATCAAAACAGCACCGAGAGATAGTGCGCCGATGAGCCATAAGAATGTTGCGATGAATTGTGGGGTCCAATCAATCGACATATCTTCGGTCATGTAAGCCAAAGGCAATAGAACAATTGCTGCGGCAGCATACTGAACAGAGGTGCCACCGATAGGTGGGATTCCTCCGCCATGACGTTTCTGCAACAACGTTGCTGTTGTTGTTGATGCCAATGCAATGAGCTCAGCAATCAATGCGCTCGTGCGAAAATGTTGCCCAGGCTTTGTTGTTGTAAGGCCAGGAATAAGTGCGACAGTGACGCCAGCAAATCCAAGGAAAATGCCGAACCACTGTTTTGGTACGAGTGTGTGATTTAACAAAGGCTTGCTAAGTGCGGCTACAAGCACCGGTTGAAGTGAGACAACTAGAGCGCTCACACTTACTGGAAACTTTTGGTTGATTGCGTAAAAAACGCCACCGAGGTAGCCCGCATGGAAAAAAATTCCGACGACTGCTGAACGCGTCACTTGATTCCATGACGTCAAACGTTGTGCCTTATTGAAGCTGGCAATTGCAGCAAGTAAGAGACTGGCAATCACCATGCGATAGCCCAAGATCGCAAATGGCTCACCATATGGCAAACCATATTTCGCGCCAATGAATCCAGTGCTCCAGATAAATACAAAAACTGCTGGCGCTATGCGCGCGATCACGTTTTTGTTCACACGCCTAAGACTAGGGCTTTACAAATCATCTACGACCATCTGCCTCGCCTAAAGAATCTCTCATTCACAAGTAGGGTGACACACATGACAACATCAGCAGAGCAATGGGCGACAGATCTAGCATCTTGGGGCATTCCTTCAGAAATCTTGGACCAAGCTCGTACGAGTCCATGGATTCATCCACCAGCACTGTTCTTTGTACCAAAGGAAATTCCGTCAACGCTTTCTCACGAACTTGCACGTGAAGCGTTAGGTGATGGTGGCTCAATTCTTGATGTCGGTTGCGGCGGCGGCATTGCAGCGTTTGCAGCGACTCCTCCTGCCACTCATGTGATCGGCGTGGATCACCAGCAGGAGATGCTCGAGATGTTCGGCAATGAAGCCGAATCTCGTGGAGTCACACACCAAGAGTTTTTCGGTGACTGGCCGGATGTTGCAGGAGACGTCCCAGTTGCAGATGTAGCCACGTGCCACCATGTGGCCTACAACGTTTCAGACATCGTTCCGTTCATCAATGTTCTGGACGCACACGCAACAAAACGGGTCATTATCGAAATCCCACAGCAACATCCGCTCGCGATGATGACTGCCGCGTGGAAACATTTTTGGAATTTGGATCGTCCGACAAATCCAACGTCGGATGATTTGCTCACGATTGTTCGCGACCTCGGCTTCGATGCCCAGATGAAGAATTGGGAAAGCCCACTGGGCCGCGAAATTCCGTTCGAGCAACAGGTTGAATTCATGCGCATTCGTTTATGTCTTCCAGCCTCTCGAGATGGCGAAGTTGCTGAGTTCCTCAAGTTCCAGCCGGGCACGAAAACTCGTGTTTTGAGCACAATCTGGTGGGACAAGTAACACTCAACACCTCCCCTGATTGGGGCTGTGATCACTAGGCTCGTAGCACTATCTGATTTCGATTAGTGGAGCGTGCAATGCAACCTGGATTCGTCGTCGAGACCGTTGAGGTTCATGCAGCTGGAGAACCCGGCCGTGTGATCTTGAACATGGGGCACCTGATCTTGGGTGAAACCATGGAAGAGCGTTTTGAATACGCCAAAAATAATTTGGACGACTTCCGCAAATTCATTATTCGTGAGCCGCGCGCTTACCCAGGTGTGTGTGGCGTGTTCATCACTCCTCCGACGTCGCCCGATTCGCATTACGGAATCATTGTGCTCGAGCAGGGCCAGTTCACTCCGATGTCTGGAAGTAACACAATCTGTTCAGTAACAGCAATGTTGGAAACTGGACGCATCCCGATGCAAGAACCAACTACTGATGTAAAGATCGACACTGCCGTTGGTCAGATCAGCGTGACCGCACACTGCAAGGACGGCAAAGTAACTGCGGTTTCGATTGAGAATGTTCCAGCATTTGTCGTTCACAAAGATTACCCACTCGAACTTCTTGAATACGGCGTGATTCCGACTGACATTATTTTTGGCGGACAGTTCTTTGCTCAGACCGACATTGCAAACTTCGGACTAACAATTGATAAGAAGGATGCAAAAGCGCTTCTTAAAATCGGTGCTCTCATCAAGATCGCGTGCAACGAACAAATTCAAGTTGAGCATCCCTTGAATCCCAACATTAAGAATGTGAATCTCATCGTGCTGCACAGTGGAACGCCAACTCCTGGTATTCCGATTAAGAACACAATGGTCATGACCTATTCGTCGTTAAGCAAAGATGATCCAGACACTTGGACTGGAACGTTCGATCGTTCACCGTGTGGCACAGGTACGTCCGCTCGCGTCGCAGGCTTACACGCCCGCGGCTTACTCGGTGTCGGCGAAGAGTTCATTCACGAAAGCATCATCGGCACACACTTCATTGGAAAGTGTTTGCGCGAAACAACCGTTGGCCCATACGACGCTGTTGTTCCAGAAATCACTGGAACTGGCTGGATCAGCGGTGAAGCAAAATGGGTGCTCGATCCCACTGATCCATTCCCTCAAGGATTCTCCTTGGGCGACATCTGGCCACCGGAGTAAACATGAGACGCGTATTAGTAACTGGCGGCTCGCGCGGAATCGGCGCGTGCAT
Organism: Actinomycetota bacterium; assembly: GCA_947447095.1. Lineage (GTDB taxonomy): Bacteria > Actinomycetota > Actinomycetes > S36-B12 > UBA5976 > UBA5976. Next base: position 4,844 of record CANFIL010000099.1, read on the forward strand.
TGCACATGAATTTGCAGCACTCGGCGATCGAGTTGCGGTTCACTACAGCAGCAACGAGGCTCTAGCTCGTGAGGTGCTTGCGTCACTTCCAGGCGAAGGTCACGTCATTGTTGGCGGAGATCTGCGCGATCCAGTAGCAGTGAAGACCATGGTCGATGAAGCAGCCGTTCAACTTGGTGGCATAGACGTACTCGTCAACAACGCTGGCGTCTTTTTTGACCATCCGATCGAAAGTTCAAGCTACGAACAATGGCAGCAAGCGTG
>CANFIL010000100.1 GCA_947447095.1 Actinomycetota bacterium
ACAACACGGCACATACGTCACAGGGCGCGTTTTGGCGATGACCTCTGGCAGAGGCTCAAGTTCGGGCGCGTATTGCCTTATGGAGCTTCTGAGGCTTGATTTAGCCCCTGCAGCGATCGTTTTATGCGAACCAGACGGCATTATTTCCCTGGGAGCCCTTGCAGCAGCTGAAATCTACGACAAATGGCTGCCAATCGTAGAAATCAGCCTCGAAGCCTTCGAATCGCTCCAGGACGGCGTTTCGGCAACCGTTGAATCAGCTACCGCTGGCGCCAGCATCAATTACTAGTCAGGCATTGAGTCCTGATCGACCGCGGGATGAAATGTTAGCCGAACCTCTAAAAAGCGACATGAGCGAAAATTTATTTGCTCATGGAGCGTGTTCGGCGGTATTTGCATCCCGTGGAGATCAGGGGACCAAGGACGTAACCCAGACCAGTTTGAGCCTGATTGACATTATGTCCGGTTCCAAATGTAACCTGACATAATGTATCTTATCGGATAGTTCTGATAGCAATAAAGCCAGTAATTTCAGGCTTTCTCCAGTCTTCAAGAATCCCTATCTGAGCATTATCTAAACCTTCACCGTTTCTTGGGTTTGCCTTAACAGTTGTCTGGGTACGTTGCCAGTACGCACCAATTCGGGAGGTAAGTCCATGAGTGAATCAATGCGAGGAACGCGCTTAGGCGCAACGTCATACGAAGTCGATAACGGACTGTCAGCGCCACGTCAACTGACTACATATGTCTGTCCAGAGGCTCACCACACAACTTTGCCGTTTGCCGCTGAAGCAGACGAGATCCCGGACACGTGGCAATGTGCCTGTGGGCTCATGGGTACGCGCTGGGGTCACAAGCTCCAGGAGCAACCTGAGGGCCGATATGTGCGCACGCACTGGGATATGTTGCTTGAGCGGCGCACGATTGCCGAACTTGAGGAACTGATGAAGGAACGGCTGGCGTTGCTGCGAGGTTCGCAGAAAAAGTCCGCCTAGAACGCATGAAATAGGCGAGAGCCGGCCTTAACGTCCAAGCAGACGCTTAAGGTCGGCTTTTCGCTTGTCTATTCCCCACTGCGTAACTCGTTTCAGCGCCTCTTGAACAATTGCCTGGTCCATCTTGCTTTCGCCGCGTTCCCGCTCAACAAAAACAATCGGGACTTCAGCTACCCGTAGGTTCGCTTGAACTGCTCGCCAAGCCATGTCGACCTGAAAACAATATCCCTGGCTCTGCACAGCTTCCAGCCCGATCGCATCAAGTGCTGCGATACGAAACGCGCGGAAGCCACCGGTGGCATCTGAGATCGGCATTCCCAGCCACAGCTTGGTGTACATGTTTCCACCACGCGACAAAAATTCTCGATGTTTTGGCCAGTTGACTACTCGCCCACCTTTTATCCAACGCGAACCCAAAACCACGTCAGCCTCAACAAGTGCATTGAGTAACGCAGGTAAATCCACGGCGCGATGTGAGCCATCCGCATCCATCTCAACCACCACGTCGTAGCCCTGAGCTTTAGCCCATTGGAAGGCTGCTAAGTATGCTGCGCCTAAACCTTCTTTGCCTTCGCGATGAAGAACTTTCACATGATGATCGATCGCAGCGATCTCATCGGCTCGCACACCGGTTCCATCGGGTGAATTGTCGTCAGCCACCAATACGTCAATCTCTGGTGTCGCAATTCGAACAGCCGCCACCGCAATATCAATATTGTCGATTTCGTTATACGTCGGGATGATCACAAGGATTCGTCCGAGATTTACGTATGGTGCGGTCACAGACTTACTTTACGCGACCGAAGCGCTCAATTTGAGAGCGGTGAGTCTTCCAGCCAGAGCCTTTTCGTAAACTCAACAACACAACCACAGCACATAACGCTAACCAGAGACCGCTACCCCATCGATCAATTGGTTGGCGAACTGTGAATTGATCGAGTTCTTCATTCAACGTGGCTGACTTCATTTCTTGCGTTTGAGCTTTGACAAATCCGCGTGAATCTATGATCGCTGAAAAACCCGTTGTGGTTGCAACCGCAATCGAACGACCGTGTTCAAATGCTCGAAACCGAGTTATTTGAAGTTGCTGCATTGGTTGCTGACTGAATGCGTATGTTGCATTATTTGATTGCACAGTAAAGAAATGTGCACCGCCTTGAATACCGGCCCTCATGCGACTGTCGTAGGCAACTTCGAAACAAATAACATCTGCAAAAGTAAGTTTGTCAAAAGTGATGTTGCCCGAACGCTGACCTGGCAAGAAATGGTTAGGGGTAATTCCAAATTTGGACGAATATTTTTCCAGAATCGTTCGATGCGGAATGTACTCGCCAAATGGAACCAATTGCATTTTTTCGTATCGCTGATTAGGACCGGCGCCTGGCAACCATAAAATTCCTGCGTTGTACGGGCCAACGTCCCCATCCCAAACTGCAGCGCCAATCAAGATTGGCGCATTGACTTCGTCAACAACTCTTTGCACTTGGTTAAACATTGCGCGACTGTTTACGGGGTCTCCATCAGCGGCATTCTCTGGCCATACGACAAGTTGCGGTTGTTTGGCCTTTCCGTTTCGAATGTTCATCGCAAGTTCGTGAGTTTGGGCGATGTGGTTAGCAAAGACTCGACCAGCCTGCTCCTGATCGCTCAATCCAAGTCGAGGAACATTTCCTTGAATTACAGCAACTCGTATAGTTGTCGACTTTTCATTATTGATCAATGTCACGCTGGAGACGGCTACGAACGCGAAGATCAGCACGCACATCGAAAATGTGCGATCGACTAGTGCGACAAAGAGTGCGCAGCCAGCCAAGACGACCACCATTGAGGTCAATACTTCCCCACCAATGCGGGACACTGGCATCAGTGGTCCATCTACTTGGCTGTATGCAAACAGTCCCCAAGGAAATCCGCCCCACGGAGTGTTTGAGTGAATCGCTTCAATCAACGCAACAATCGCAGCCAGACGAAACGTGGTCGATGCGCGTGATGGCCCTGGTCGATACAGCACAAAAATTATCCATGGAAGGACACACAAGACGACCAAAGCAATAGCGGCCGGCACGCCAATACTAGTTATCCAACGTACAAGTGGAGCATAGAAGAATGTTGCGAATGTCAGTGCAAGAAAAGTTCGTTGACGACTCGAATCAACATCAATAGCCCAAGCAAACGCAGCAAACCCAACGATTGCTAAGAACCAGAAGTGCGGACTAAACGAAAAGGATGTCACGACACCGGCGATTGCAGCGAGTCCAACTCGAACAATCGGCATAGTAACTACAAGCTCACTAAATCGTGTGTGGTGTTGTTGGCTTTATCTACGCCTGTGGCGCAGCACGTCACAATGTCTTCGATTCGTGCGCCAAATTTATTCGGAATGTAGAACCCAGGCTCAATCGAAAAAGCATGTCCTTCGCGAAGCGGACTCTTGTTACCAGTCACAATGTACGGCTCTTCATGAGTTTCCAACCCGATGCCATGGCCGGTGCGATGAATAAAGTAATCCCCCAGACCATGATCCTTCAGAATGTTTCTTGCAACCATGTCTACGGATTCACAGCTCACACCAGGGCGTGCGTATTCAACGGCTGCCTTTTGTGCTTCTTGAAGAACTGCGTAGTACTCCACATACTGCTTTGGCGCTGTGCCACAAACATAAGTGCGCGTGGAATCGCTGCAATATCCGCTTGGCATCGTGCCGCCAATGTCAACAACAACCGGCTCGTTCATTCCAATAACTCGATCAGACACCTCATGATGCGGACTTGCTCCATTTGGACCACTTGCGACGATGACGAAATCAACGGTGTCGTGCCCAGCACGCAAAATTGCATCAGCGATGTCACGTCCTACTTCACGTTCGGTGCGACCAGGACGTAGCCACAAGTGCATTTGCTCGTGAACACTGTCAATCGCGCGACCAGCTTCGTGTAAGGACTGCACCTCAGCAGCTGACTTGATTTCTCGGATTTGTGAAAGTACGGAATTAGCTAACTGAACTGGATGTCCAATGGCTTCTTGAAGATTCCACGCTTTTTCAACCCACATCAAATTGTTAACGAGCGGCTTTTCGACTGAGCCAATCGCTTCCATGAATTTGGAATAGGGATTCTCGGTCTCTTGCCAGTCAATCAATTCAATGTCGTAGTTCTCCACGTGGGCAGCAACTGCAGCAGGTCGCTCAAGCGCAGGAACAATCATCCACGCTTGCCCTTGTGCATTTATCGCTAGACAGGTGATGCGTTCAAGTGGCAAAGCTTCATATCCGGTGAGGTACTTCAGGTCAGCGCTCGGCGTGACAAAAATGAAGTCGTTGCCGCTGAACTGGAGCGACTCTGCAACACGTTGGATTCTTTGTTTGAACACAGTGCAACATTACCTAACATTGAGGGTTTTCAGCAGGCGTGTGACCTGCCGTTCAATACCCCAATCCTGAATCAAGAAATCCACATCGGCTGGAGAAGCAACCTTTTTCGGCAGAGCCAAGGACTTAGGTAATTTTGCATCAGTGCGTGTACGGACAACTTGGGACGCAGCCTCAATGTATTCCGTGTGGCTCGAAATGCGTTCTTTCACAGCCGGCTTGAGAACAGCCTCGCCTGACTGCACGGCAGACACCAAGTTCTTCAATGTTCCGAATTCCGATATTAGTGTCGAAGCCGTCTTCTCCCCTACACCTTTTACACCCGGCAAACCGTCAGAGGCGTCACCACGCAAGGTTGCGTAATCCACATATTGGCGACCTGACACTCCAAAGCGGTTGATTAAGTAGTCGTCGTTAATAACTTCAAGGTTCTTTACGCCCTTGATAATCGAAATTACCTGCACATCGGATTCATCATCAACTAACTGGAAAAGATCACGGTCACCGGTCACAACAGATGTGGCACCGGGTCGCTGATG
>CANFIL010000101.1 GCA_947447095.1 Actinomycetota bacterium
CGAAAACTATGATTTCAGACATTTTGAGAGTTTTAAGGATATGCGAGCAGCGATTATTGAACGCGATGAAGAATTTGGTCTATCTCGTGTAGTTGCTGGCTATGCCTGGAAATGGGTAAGTAAGAACGATTCAGATACGGCAGACATACACATTGATGGTTTAGAACTCTTTTGGAACCGAACTGATAAGGATTGGGTTAATTCGAATAGATCGTTATACGAAGTAGGAAGCATTCACACTATCCAGGGTTACGATTTGAATTATGCGGGCGTAATCATCGGAAAAGATATTGGCTTTGATCCCGTCGCTAAGAAATTATTCTTCAGGAGAGAGAATTATTTCGATTCAAAGGGAATTTTGAATAACCACATGCTGGGTATCAAATACTCGGATGATGACATCTTGCAGTGGGTAGTCAACATCTATCGAGTACTGCTGACTCGAGGTATTAAAGGCACATATCTTTACATCTGTGACGATGATTTGCGCAATTTTCTAAAACCATATTTGGATTCCATGTCTTAAGAAATTATGGCGTAGCTACGGTCACACTCTCGCAAGTGAATTCATTTGAGTAAACCTGACTATTTAGGTACATCACGTCAAAGCGAACATCTGCGACATACCGAGAACCACAAAGGTTAGTTGGCACCAAAATTGTTCGGCTACCAACAGTCGGACTGGTGCCTGCAGGTCCAGTAAGTCCAATCTCGCCTTGCACACCTGGCAAGCCATTAGCGCCAGCGGCGCCGGTCGTTCCCTTTGGTCCTTGAACTGACCACGACAGTGCGGTCTCAGTCTTCTTACACTTTGGTGCGATGCGCATTGCTCCAGTCTTTTTAGTGACACAAGCATGGATGCTCTTAGTTGATGCAACAACCGACGAAACTTGAGAACTAGTATTTGATCCCTGCGCCCGAACGGTAGAGGCGTTCACGCCAGCAATCACCATGATCAGAATCAATGCGAGCATTGAGTTCAGAATGACGAGAAGTCGGTTGGTTGATGACATGGCGGTGCCTTTCGTTAGGTTTTCTGAGGTTATAGGGATCAGAACAATTTCTTGATCGGAATTGGATAAGCGGGATTAGCAGTGGGCGACAACTGTCTTTTTCTTGACTGCTGAAACACACATGTAGCCACGGACATCAGGGAATTCGATAGAACCGGTGAGCTTGATGCCAGTCTTTGTTGACTTGGCTGTGATGTGCAGGGCTTTAGCAGCGTTCTGAATCACCTTCGCCGTAACTACGTTCTTATTTTTGCCCTTGGCCGCCCGTGCTAGGACCGTAGCTTTGCTTTTGATTGAAGTTGCGGTTGGCGTAATGGCTCGCTCGCTTGTGATGCGGCTCTTCATTGAGAGGTAGGACGCGTAATCCACAGTTTTATCGCCTGCTGCCATAAGCATGGGCACCTCTACCGTTGAAGCCAAATCAAGAATCCTGAGCTCCTGGCTGGTGCTTTGAGCCGATCCATTGGAATCAGTGATGTATTCATCTTGCCGCGCTGTTGTCACGATGTGATCGCTTGTGACAACAAATGAAAAATCGCTCGACATGTTCGAAATGGCGCTCGTCAGCCTGAAGGTATCAGAACCAGCTGCCGGTGTATTCCGCTCGACCAAGATGTTGGTAATCGTGCCTTTACCTTGCTGCGTGATCATGCCCACTGACGTTAAAACAGTGGAACCAACCAGGCTTGGTCGCAAAACGAATGGTGCATACATGCCCACCTGAAGTCCATCAAAAGAATTCTTCTTAATCGCCCAGGTTGCGCCAGTCTTCTTTAGTCGCTTAAGCGCCGCCCGTCCAAGTTCGTCCTTGGTTGCATCTATTGAACCGAAAGTTGTTCCATCTGAATATCCATATCGCTCAGTTGCTTCAGCTGGTCCCCAAGAGTTAGAAGTGGTGTTCCAATTGTGGATCGCCATTTGTGCGGAAGTCACGTTTGAAGACATTGAAAACTCCTCGGCGTACTTCGTGACAGGCACACCGTTGTTGTAATTGGTCGCTTCGCCAGCGAAGTTAATCGTATGTGTGTCATCGGAGATCAGCGCGGCTGTGTACCCCATGTCGGTTACCAACTCAATGAAGAGGGGATCGTTCAAGTACGTTGCCGCGTTGCCTTCGGCTCTAGCCGGGGTCGAAATCCCGATTGAAACCAAGAGGGAAGCTGTCAAGATCAGGATTGAGCCTCTACGCGTATTCACAGTTACTTCTCCATCAGCGCCAGCCTTTTGGAACATCAAACCTGCTAATTCAGGTCTGCTGGCTACTTTCACACTACGTTGAGTTTGGTATTTGGGCGCATTTACAAGGAGAGGGCTCTTTCCGATAGGGGATAGCCCTAGTCGCTATTACTCGGTTGACCATCGAAATGCTGTAAAACTAGTACTTGAAACGTTCACAAGCACTTGAGGTTCACATGAAATTCGCACGTTCACTTGCAGTCATCAGCACAATGACTTTTTCGCTACTTTGTGGTCTGCCTGCCGCTCACGCAGGTGTTGAGTCATGGGCTGGTGTCACTTTGAGTAACGTGAGCCCTTCAGTAGGTGATCCAGTCGCAATCTATGTTGAGTTGACGAACTGCACAGCCGCGCCGACTACCTTTCAAGTAGCGCTTTACAGCGGCCCGATGATGGCGCCATTTGCTACTTTGACCAAGTCGACAAGTGGCTACACGATGCGAAAGTCTGGATCGACAATTTACATGCAATGGATTTATCGCGGTCCCACGGGTGATGGCATCACCTCAGACGCAGTCTTTACGGTGTTTACAGGTTCAGGCGGCTGTGCTCCGAATAACGAAGGTTTCGAGTCAGTAAATTCCTGGGCTCCAACAAATGCGACCAATGCACCTAGTGATGTTTGGGGAATTTATCCTCGTCCCCAACATAACGCTATTCAATTGTCGTGGTCGGCGCCCTACGCTGGCTTAGATCCGTCACTTTATTATGAAATTCAATATTCAATTTTTGGCCTCAATACTTGGTCCCGGTCTTTTGCGACACGTGACACCTCGTATGTCATTCTTGGACTGACCTATCAAACTATTTACGATGTTCGAATTCGAGCCGTTAATCGATTTGGCGCTGGTCCATGGACGCAGGACACTCACCAAAACTACCAGCGTACGCCTGCGCTTTTTACTACATGGCTCACCGATGTCAACGGGATTGAAACCACAAACCCGTCGTTACCAGCGGGCAACGTGATGCATGCTCGACTTTCAAATTGTGACTATTCGCCAACGCCAAGTAACACCGGTGGAACTCTGAGTTGGTATATCTTCCCAACATCGAGTGCAGATAACGGAACAACATTCGAAGGAGTAGTTGAAATATCTCCTGGAGCAACAACATCGTACGATCAGGCCACGAAGACATACGATGCGAGCTTCACTATGCCTGACTTACCCGCCGGCAACTATCAAGCCTTCATGTTCTTCTACGGAATGGGCTGTTCCTGGAACTTCACCCCTAACGCGTTAGACGGATCAAAGTCATCGAATACTCTCGAATTTTCCGTCGGTGACCACGTTGTGAGGAAGCCTTTATGGGGTTCACGGATCGCACAAGGTGATTGGGTTACGGTCTCCAATGTTTCTGCAACATCAGCCACCTTGTCATGGGGCACTCCTCAAAACATCGAGGACGGACCGTTCACATACTCAGTTAGCCTGCTGGATGACAACGGTGGAGTAGCAAAGACTCTGGGAACTACTACATCAACCAGTTTCACCATGAAAAATTTGCAGCAGTTCACTCGCTATTCAATGGTTGTTCGAGCCTCTAACAGCGCTACAACGACTACAGATTCAGAGCCCTACATGTACATGTCGCTCCAGACCGCTACCTATACAGCAAAACGCGGAGCGAAGTTGAATGCAACGACTTTGTCAGCAGCTACAGGCATCAAAATTCCATCGGGAGCCACTGTCGCACTCACCAAACCAGCAGGAACATCCTTATTCACAAATTGCACGTTTAAGAGCAACATCGTCACACTGGCAAACAGCATTGGCGCCTGCTCGATAAAGATGACCATCAAGCCCAAGAAAGTTGGTCGTACGCAACCTGCATCGATCATTAAAACTTTTGATGTAATGGTGCGCCGATAGACTCGTTGCGATTCTGATTGGTTTTGTCTGTCTGTGCGGACATACTGAAGTCATGGGTTTTCGTTTTCGTAAGAGTTTCAAAATTGCACCGGGTATTCGCTTGAACATGAGTAAGTCGGGAATTGGCATGTCGGCGGGCGTAAAAGGCTTCCGAGTCACCAAGCGGGCAGATGGGCGAGTGCAGCGAACAACGTCTATTCCGGGTACTGGTATTTCTTATGTGGAAACGCACGCCGCTGGCGGTAGCTTCGGTAACAGCCAAGTAGCTGACGCTTCAGAAGTTCCAACGCGCAAAACAACAACCTGCCCTAACTGCGGACATCGATACACCATTGGCAAGGCCAATTTTTGTTCCCAATGTGGACAACAGCTGGTTTAGTACAGTCGAGTTATGACTAAGTGTTCGTGCGGTGCCACGCTAGAGGCAACATCGTTGCGATGTGCTGCATGTGGCAAAAAGTTCACAATCGATGCACACCAATCGGGAACGGCTGATTCGTCGCGAGATGTTGATTGGGATGCCGAATTCGAGAAGCTTGCAGCTGGCGAATTGCGTCCGGCTCGTATCGAAGTGACGCCTACGAAACCTACATTGTGGCAGCGACTGTTTCGGCGCCGCTAAGGCTTCTCGGCAACAGGCAGCTGAATTTCATTACGTCGCATGAACCATGGAGTCCATGGGGGATCGAAGCGTGCAAAACGAGGCGCACCGATGGATTCGTAACCATTCATAGCAACGTGTGAACGAAGCG
>CANFIL010000102.1 GCA_947447095.1 Actinomycetota bacterium
AGATTCGTCGTTTAGTCGTCGCCCTTGTAGTCGCAAGAGTGATGCCACAGTTTGAAGATTGTTTTTCACTCGATGGTGAATTTCGCGAATCGCAGCATCCTTACCCAGCAAAGCTTGCTCGCGACGACGAAGATCCGAAACATCTCGCACCAACATCAATGTTCGTTGCACGTGTTCAGGACCATTCAACGGAATGGAACGCAATGTGGCTGCGGCTTGTGGACTGGAAACTTCAGACGTGGCTTGTATACGGCCGCGCGCAACAAGGCTCAATGTGTCGTTGACTGGAGTGCCCTGACGATTCAACTTGGAAACAATGTCGGCTAGCACTTGGCCTTCAACGTCAAAGGACAAACCCAGTCGACGGAATGCTGAACGGGCATTTGGCGTTGCGTAGACGATCACACCCGCCGCATCGAGCAACATCAAGCCGTCACCTACGCGAGGCGCGCCACCACGACCGCCGGTGCCTTGGTCGTTGTTGGTTGCGCGGGGAAACTCTTCGGTCTCGAGCATGTGCACCAAATCGTTCGCGCACTCTTCATACACTTCTTCGAGACGCCCGATTTCTCGACCGTTTGAATAGCGTCCTAACAGTGCAATGACTTTTCCATTGCGCCGAATTGGGATTGCCTGAGTAACAGAATGCTTTGGCGTGGGCAACCCATCGGAAACTTCGCCGGTTGCGTAAGCGCGATCAAGTTCAGGGTGACGGGCGCGGGGCACAAAATGACCGACTAAGTCTTCGGGGATGTGCGTGCGCGATGTGGTTGGACGAATTTGTCCGGCTGCAATAAATCCAGCATCGTTCCAAGTCGGCAACCACAGCAACAAGTCGGCAAACGACAGGTCAGCGATGAGCGTCCACTCAGCAAGCAGAAGTTGCAGGCGCTCGATGTCTTCTGGAGACAGATCGGTGCGCTCTGCCGCAATGTCGGGCATCTGCATGCTGGTGATTGACACACGTCAAGGTTATCTTGCGAATTTAGGGCTCTCCCCCTGAATCGCCATCGCAAGTGGGCTACCGTAGAGGCATGGCTGAGATTCGCGCTGACATGGTGGCAAACGTGATGGAGATTTATGTTGCCGAAGGCGACACAATCAACGTTGGCGACACCATCGTGCTGTTGGAATCCATGAAGATGGAAATTCCTGTCATCGCCGAGACTGCCGGCAAAGTCATTCGACTTGCTGTTTCGGTCGGAGACGTCGTCCAAGAAGGCGACCTCATCATCGAATCGGCATAGTTTGATTCTGCAAACTCTCTAGACAAACAAAAAAGCGCTCAGCCAATTGGCTGGGCGCTTCTTGCTTAAAGCTCAAAAGATCATGCGTTTGGACGACGACCGTGATTTGCCTTGTTCTTCTTGCGGTCACGCTTCTTACGGCCACGCTTGCTCATGATTGCTCCTTGCGATGGAAAAACTTATAAAGATAAGGATAGAGCCTTATTGGGGGTCCTTTTGCACACGGGATATCTCAACCTGAATTTGCGTGATTTGCGCCGTAATTCGGGCACGAATCTGGTCTGGGGCTGGATCTTCACAGCACGATCGAGCAACTAAAGCTTTGAGAAGTGCACTGATTTCGGCTTCTTCTTGGCACGGTGGGCATTCAGCGAAGTGATGTTCGATCAATGAACGCTCAAGCGCGGTGGGCTCGTTATCCAGGAACGCAAAGACTGCTCCGACAACTTCCGTACAAGGAATCTCGTGCGCGTGACCACAGCTCATGATTTCGCCTCCTTGATGTATCCGTTTTCGACCGCGTAGTCATGCAACGATTCGCGTAGCAATTTACGGCCTCGATGCAAACGCGACATCACAGTGCCAAGCGGCGTATCCATGATCTCGGCAATTTCTTTGTAAGTGAATCCTTCGACATCGGCTAAATACACAGCGTCGCGAAATTCTGGAGCGATGGATCGCAATGCGCCGTTGATGACGTCGTTAGGAAGCAGATCAAGCGCCTCAGCCTCCGCTGAACGAAGTCCACCGGATGTGTGGCGCTCAGCACGCGCCATTTGCCAATCTTCAATTTGCTCGGTCGGATTAACGATCGGGCCGCGCTGGTTTTTGCGATAGATGTTGATGTACGTGTTCGTCAGAATACGGAACAACCACGCTTTGAGATTCGTGCCGTTTTGATACTGACCAAACGCACGATAAGCCTTGGCATACGCCTCTTGCACGAGGTCTTCGGCATCCGAGGGATTGCGTGTCATGCGTAGTGCGGCTGCATAAAGCTGGTCAATGTATTGCATCGCGTCGCGCTCAAAGCGCGAGGTACGTTCTGCCGCAGACTCGGTGAACTGCTCAAAGTCATCGTCAGGAATTTCCGTTTCGTGGCCTTCAAATGACAAATCATCAATCGCGGAATCAATATCCACGGCGAGGATGTCATCAGAGGTCGTCACAGTTATTGACACTACTCCTGTGTCGAGCGACGCATTGCCAAGTGGCAACGCATTGAGTGCAGGCACAGTATGCGTGGCGGAATCCTTCTGCGGCTTGTCGTGATACGACGTGGTCCACTCCATTGGATTATGTGAGGTCGCCGGCGCGCAGTCGACTCCTGTAGGACACGTCATAGTTGTTGCAACCACGGCGCGAAGGCTTGTATTCCCTGGAATACAACCGCTTAAAACAAGGTGGATTCGTCCGGCTCGATAAGACCTGAATTGTTGTTGCGCACATTTCCCACGGCGCTGCCGACCGCCCATTCTTGAATGCGGTCGTAACTTGCTGCGGCTGCAAGAACTTCGTCCAGCGGAGCCGAGCCTGGTGCAAGCCACGTTTCACGAAGCTGCGGCATCACCAACACAGGCATGCGGTCGTGAATGTGTTCAATGTGCGGCTGGGCTTGCGTCGTCAAAATCGTGACGCTCCACAACACAACTCCATCAGGCGCGGTCCACGACTCAAACATTCCTGCCATGCCCACGATTGAATCGTCGGCAGCCGAAAAGTAATGCGGGATCTTTTTGGCGCCGGCTTTTTCCCACTCGTACCAACCATTAGCCGGCACGATGCAGCGGCGCTTTTGGATGGCACTGCGAAACGATGGTTTCTCGGCAGCCGTCTCAACGCGTGCGTTAATCATGCGCGAACCAATCGCAGGGTCCTTTGACCAGCTCGGCACCAGCCCCCACGAAAATCCTGCAAGCGTGACGAGATCGTCATACATCAACACCGCGGGCACCAAATGAGTTGGGGCAATGTTGAAACTTGGAACGATTGCTTCGCTCGTCATTTGTGTAACAGGCACGACGGATGACGCCAACGATGCGAGCTTGCCTTCGCTCACCGCAGCCTGCGCAACGTTGTAATCCTGCGCGATGACCTTCGGGTCCTCTTTCAACGCATAACGTCCACACATAGAAGCAATTGTGCCAGCCATTAGGCTGGTAGCCGTGACCGATTTATGGCCCGCCCCGTTGGGCACTGCACCGCTGGATAAAACCGTGCGCATTCCTGGATCAAAGTCGCTCACAAACCGCTGGCTCGTGGTCGCTGCATTGGCATCTGGACCTTCCTTGATCCGCGAACCCCTCAAAGCTCGCGATACATTGCTGATGGCTCAAGCACTTTCTAGCCTTGGCATTGCTGTCGAAGAAACCGAAGAAGGCTGGCTCGTTACGCCTGGCCCACTAGTTGGCCCAGCCGAAGTGGACTGTGGCTTAGCCGGCACAGTCATGCGCTTCGTGCCACCAGTTGCAGCACTTGCTCAAGGCGACATCCGATTTGATGGCGACCCACATGCACGGGTTCGCCCAATGAAACGCATCGTTGAATCGCTACGCGCACTTGACGTCGACATTGATGATGACGGTCGCGGGACGCTGCCCTTCACAGTCCACGGCAAAGGATTCGTCGCGGGCAACATTGTCGAGATTGACGCTTCTGCATCGTCACAGTTTGTGAGTGCGTTGTTACTCGCCGGCTCACGCTACGACGGCGGCATCACGATTAAGCATTCAGGTGAATCACTTCCATCCATGCCACACATTGACATGTCGATCGAAGTACTTGCCCAAATTGGTATCCGCGTAGATTCCAACATCATTGATGCACACAATGCCGAATGGATTGTGCACCCAGGTGTCCCACAACCATTCGCCATCACCGTGGAACCAGATCTTTCGAATGCCGCAGCGTTCGTTGCCGCAGCTCTCGTTTGCGGCGGAACCGTGCGCATTCCTGATTGGCCGACTGTGACAAACCAAGCCGGCGATCACTTGCGTTGGATTTTGTGTGACATGGGCGCAACGGTCACACACGAACACAATGTGCTCACGGTGACTGGCACCGGAACGATCAACGGAATCGATGCTGACCTCCATGACGTCGGTGAACTGACGCCTGTTGTGACTGCGTTGTGCGCGCTCGCCGATACGCCGTCGCAATTGCGTGGCATCGCACATTTACGGGGACACGAAACTGACCGCCTCAAGGCTCTTGCCACAGAGATCAATAAGCTCGGCGGCGATGTCACCGAAACTGAAGATGGATTGATCATCAACCCTGCACCGCTGCACGGCGGATCGTTTGCGACGTACGACGATCACCGCATGGCAATGGCCGGCGCAGTCATCGGCCTCGGTGTGGCAGACGTCCAGATTGAAAACGTTGATACAACAGCCAAGACGCTTCCTGAGTTCGCAGCCATGTGGACCGATTTGGTGACCGCGTGAGTCGTTACGACGAAGATTCCATCGGAGCGCGTCCGTCGCGCTTCAATTCACGTCGCCGCAGTAAAGATCGCCCGGATTATTCAGGTGCAGAAATTGGTCAAGTCATTGCCGTAGATCGAGGACGCATCACATGCGTGTATCCCGAAAACGCATTG
>CANFIL010000103.1 GCA_947447095.1 Actinomycetota bacterium
ATTGTGTCTGCAACGTCCATGGCGGCCAAATAATGGAACTGGACAACAATTTTGTTATGACTATTTAGTGCAAAACCATGACACCTGTTGCGCAATAGGCTTAATGTTGCGCAATGGGCAACTCCGCTACCGCTGAGAATTCATCAGTGCAATCCGTTGATCGGGCACTTCAGATTCTCAACATCCTTGCCGACAAAGGCGAATGTGGAGTTACCGAGATTGCTGTAGAACTTGCGATCCACAAATCCACTGCTTCGCGACTTCTCAGCGAACTGTTGACGCACGAACTCGTGGAACAAATTGCCGATCGCGGTCGTTACCGCCTGGGCTTGGGTCTTGTACGACTTGCCGGTCACGTCACTGCGTCGCTTGAACCTGTTTCCGGCTCACGCAACATCACTCGGGCGCTTGCAGCTTCAGTTGGCGAAACTGTGAACATTTCTGTCCTCGATGGCAACCAAGTGTTGTACGTGGATCAAGTCACGGGTCCAACCATCGTTGCGATGCGCAGCTGGATTGGTAACCGGGTTGGCGCGCATTGCACATCCACTGGCAAGGCACTAACTGCGTGGCTTGATGAACCAGCACGAATAGCTGCTCGACCCGACGAGTGGATTCAATACATGCCAAACACAATCATGAATGCAAAAGATCTTGAAAAAGAACTAGCGCACGTTCGTGAGCGCGGTTGGGCACTAGCGGTTGAAGAAATGGAACCAGGCCTTGTTGCGATTGCGGCTCCCCTGCGCGATCCGTATGGCGAGGTAGTCGCTACGGTCGCAGTATCTGGTCCCGCCTACCGCATCACCCCAGATCGATACGAAGATATTGCACAACAAGTAGTAGAAGCAGCACGCAAACTATCAGGCAAGGTGGAGTTCTAGTGGCTTACGAAAAAATCGAGCAGCTCTTTATCAATGGAGCACGCCGTCCAGGTAGCGCTGGTGAAACCCGCGATGTCATCCATCCTGCAACAGGCAAATCGGTAGCCACTTTTTGTGAAGCCACATCCGATGACACCATTGCCGCGATTACTGCTGCGCGCACGGCATTCGACAACGGTCACTGGCGTTCTTTCAGCGCTGAACAGCGAAGCAAGATTCTGGAGCGGGTTGCTGACATCCTGACTCGCGATAAAGATCTGTTTGCCGAAGCTGAATCACGCGATACTGCAAAACGCATCGTGGAAGCGCACTACGACATGGACGACATCATTTCGGTCTTTCGCCATTTCGCAAAAGAAGTTCTCAAGCCACACGTTCGCGAAGTAAATACTGGCCGCGAAAATGTTCACAGCAAAATTGTGGTTGAGCCAGTCGGCGTTGTCGGAATGATCACTCCGTGGAATTACCCATTGCTACAGGCTTCTTGGAAGATCGCTCCTGCGATTGCTGCTGGCTGCACTTTTGTCATCAAGCCAAGTGAACTCACTCCGAGCACAACGTCCATGTTGATGGAAGTTCTTTCCGAAGCAGGGATTCCAGATGGCGTTGCCAATGCTGTCTACGGTGCAGGCGCAACCGCAGGTGAACCACTCAGCACACACCCCGACGTGGACATGGTGTCATTCACAGGTGGACTCACTACAGGCAAGCACGTCATGGCAAGTGCCGCGCAGACCGTGAAGAAAGTTGCGCTTGAACTTGGTGGAAAGAATCCCAACATTATTTTTGCTGATGCGGACATGGATGCGGCTATCGACAATGCGCTCACTGCAGTGTTCTTGCACAGCGGTCAGGTCTGCTCAGCTGGCGCGCGGCTTCTGGTTGAACGAAGTGTGCATGACAACGTCGTTGATGAGATTGCTCGTCGCGCAGACAACATTGTTTTGGGAAGCTCCCATGACGACAAGGCCCAGACCGGAGCCCTCATCAGTGCGGGGCATCGTGACAAAGTTGAGGCCTATGTTGCTGCTGGCATCGCAGAAGGTGCCGTATTGCGTGCCGGTGGAATTCGACCAACTGAACCTGAACTTGCAGATGGATTCTTCTTCCGCCCAACGGTTCTTGATAACTGCAACACCACAATGTCGTGCGTCCAGGACGAATCATTTGGCCCTGTTCTAACAGTTGAAGTGTTCGATACTGAGGAAGAAGCAGTGCGACTTGGCAACGACACAATCTTTGGTCTTGCTGGAGCAGTCTGGACAACTGATGACGACAAGGCCGCGCGCGTTGCAGCTGCTCTTCGTCACGGCACGATTTGGATTAATGATTACCACCCATACGTCGCCCAAGCTGAATGGGGCGGCTTCAAGCAATCAGGAGTTGGTCGAGAATTAGGCGAAGCAGGTTTCGCAGAGTACCTCGAACACAAGCACATTTGGCATAACCTAAAGCCAGCCCCATCCGAATGGTTCCCGGAAGGTCCAGAATAAAAATGACAAGTAGCCCAAGCGCAATTTCAGTCCGCAACCTCTGGCAGGTATTTGGACCAAACCCCGAGAAGATCGTCGGTAGCGACGATGCACTCTTGCCGCGCGCGGAACTGCGCGCGAAGACAGGTAACACGGCTGCTGTCCGCGACGTCTCGTTTGATGTTGCTCCAGGCGAAGTGTTTGTTGTTATGGGTTTGTCCGGTTCAGGAAAGTCAACACTTGTTCGTTGCCTCACTCGTCTGATTGAGCCAACATCGGGCAGCGTTGTCATGGATGGCGAAGACATCATGCAGGCAAATGATGCTCGGCTACGCGAATTGCGTCGCACCAAGTTTTCTATGGTGTTCCAGAACTTTGGATTGCTGCCCCATCGCAAGGTCATCGACAATATTGCATTTGCACTCGAGATCAACGGCGTAAAAAAGGAACAGCGGCACGCTCGTGCACGCGAAGTCATCGAACTAGTTGGCCTACAAGGTTTCGATCAGGCATTTCCTGAACAACTTTCCGGCGGTATGCAGCAACGTGTTGGTTTGGCGCGTGCACTTGCCGTAGATCCAGAAGTGATGTTCCTCGATGAACCGTTCTCGGCGCTTGATCCACTTATTCGCCGTGATATGCAAACTGAAGTAATTCGCTTGCACAAAGAACTCGGCAAGACCATGATTTTCATTACTCACGATCTTGATGAAGCACTCAAGCTTGGTGATCGCATCGCAATTATGCGCGATGGCGCTGTGGTCCAAATGGGAACCGCTGAAGAGCTGATTGCAAATCCTGCTGATGAGTATGTTGCTGACTTCACTCGTGATGTTCCAAAGTCGCACGTGCTATCCGTGCGCACGATTGCCCGCCCACTCGCAGACGGCGAACAGACATCCGATCGATCTGTCGATGCGGCAACCATCATTCGCGATGCTACCCAGACTGTTCTTACCTCACACGGCGCAGTAACCGTCACTGACAAGGGTCAAGCGATCGGCGTCATCACCGCCAACGACATCCTTCGCCTGGTTGGTGCAGGAGCTCATCAATGAGCAGTGAGCAAGAAGCATTAATCCCCGCGAAGAAGCAAGTGAATCGCGGCGTAATTCTTGGCGCCATTTTGGTCGCTTGGATTGCAGCGGGCTACTTAATGTATGGCAAGAGCACTTTTGTGCTGGGCACATTTGACGACACTCGCATGACGGCGAAAGTTGGCGAATGGGCAAAACTGATCCGCGCTAATCGCGACAGCGCAATCTTTACGTACTTCTTTGATCCGATTCGCGAATTCATCGATGGTTTCGTCAAGATCATTCGCAGTGTTATCGCTCAACCTATGGAAGGCTCAACAATTCCTTTGTTGGGCTGGTTAGGCGTATTGGTCCTTATTGGCTTTATCGTGTTTGCCACGTCAAATATCAAGACCGCCATTCTTGCCATGGCATTGACGTTTGGCTGCGGTGCTTTGGGTTTATGGACTGACTCAATGGACACTTTGGCACTAACAATTGCTGCAGTAACCCTGTCACTAGCAATCGGCATTCCACTGGGAATCTGGGGTGGCCTCTCGGATGTCGGACTGAAATTAATGACACCAATTCTTGACTTGGCTCAAATTCTTCCAACACTGGTTTACCTAGCGCCACTTGCTCTCGTGTTTTTGATTGGTCCGGCTGCAGCAACGATCGCAACGATGGTTTATTGCATCCCGATTGCAATTCGTATTACCGCCTTTGGCATTCGCGGGGTGCCAAAGAGTCCCGTTGAAGCAAGTGTGTCCATGGGTACAACACGCATGCAATTGCTCAAGAAGGTTCAGCTTCCGATGGCATCGAAGACCCTCGTACTTGGTGTCAACCAAACAATGTTGGCGGCAATGTCATTTGCAGTCATCGCAACTTTGATCGGCGCTCCTGGTTTAGGTAAGCCAGTCATCGGCGCACTTATCGTCAACGACGTCGGTGCAGGTTTCGTCGCTGGTCTTGCCGTTGTGTTCTTAGCCATCATGCTTGACCGCAGCACAAGTGCAACCGTGAACAAACGAGAAGGGTTTGTTCCAGCGTCTGCTGAATCGATTCGCAATCGTCGAATTGGTCTTGGCGTTGCAGGTGTCATCACTCTGGCCGCAATCATGTTGTCGCGCCAGCTAAAGTGGGCGGCATTTTTCCCTGAACAAATTTCAGTATCAAAGTTCATTGCCGATGCAGCTAACTCATTCACGACCTGGACGACCGACCATGTCACCTTCTTGACGACCGGCGTAAACCACGCCATTACAAATTACGTGCTCAACCCGATGGAAAGTTTGCTTACGGGCTCGCCATGGTTCGTCACGAGTTTGGCTCTTGTTGCAATTTCTCTGACACTCGGCGGAATTCGATCAGCATTTGTCACCGGCATTTTGATGCTGTCAATTGTGGCAACGGGTCTGTGGCAGGACACGATGGTGACGTTC
>CANFIL010000104.1 GCA_947447095.1 Actinomycetota bacterium
AGAAGGCCGCGCGTTTGGCGCTGCGCACTCAGCAAGTGCTGGCATATGAAACTGACGTCACCAAAACTGTTGATCCATTTGCTGGCTCGTACGTCGTTGAATCCCTGACCGATGACATCGAAGCTGAAATCCTCGCATTGATTGGCAAGGTAGAAGATTTCGGTGGAGCAGCAGCTGCAATCGAAGAAGGATTCCAAAAGAAGGAAATCGAAAACTCGGCCTATGACTGGGCAATCCAGATCGACAAGGGCGAACGCACTGTCGTTGGCATGAATAAGTTCCAGATTGATGTTGAAGACAAGTACGAACCACTTCGCGTGAACCCTGCAATCGAGGCCGAGCAAATTGCTCGAATAGAAAAGCTTCGCGCCGAACGCGATAACGCTGAAGTGCAGCGTTGCCTTGGCGAGATCAAGCGCGCAGCCGAGGGGTCAGCCAACGTGCTCTACCCAATGAAGGCAGCACTAGCAGCGCGTGCCACCGGCGGGGAAGTCTCCGACGCGCTTCGCGAAGTCTGGGGCAAGTACGTCCCCAAGAACTTTTAGACTGAATTCGTCGGCCCAGGCCAGACGTAAAGGCCGCCGAACACTTTCGATGAGCAAATGAATTTTCGCTCATCTCACTTTTTAGAGGTTCGGCTCACCTTTCGTCTGTCATGAGCCTTTCTGCAGCCCCTCGCCAGAACGCTTGTAAACTTCCAAGTGGTGGCAGTTGCCCTGCTGGCTGGAATCGAGTCGGCGGTCTGTTACCTAGCGTGAAGAGTGACTATCGATGGCAACGATGCACGAGCATGATGGCGAACTAACCGATCTCGTTTTCAACTACATGCGCGAGCGACTCGCGGTGCCGGAAGTTCCGCTGGATTTCCCTGGTACGTCGCATGAAGTCCTGAATGCGCTTGATAGCCTGTTCACTGCCGAAGGCCGTCCAGCCAATCAAGTGATGGACCTGTACGACAACGTCATTTCACGCACCGTGATTTCGGCAGATAGTCCTAAGTTCCTCGCATTTATTCCTGCAGCTCCAACTAAGGCCGCATTGCTATTCGACATGGTTGTCTCGTGTGCAAGCTTGCAAGCTATTTCGTGGCTTGAAGCATCGGGTGCGGTTGCCGCTGAGAACCAGGTGCTGCGATGGATGGCAGATCTTGCGGGTTTGCCTGCGTGTGCCGGTGGCACTTTCGTATCGGGTGGATCGGCAGCCAATCTTGCAGCACTTACCGTTGCACGCGACATGGGTCGTAAGAAACTCGGTGGCAAGATCCCAGTTCGTATTGCCATCAGTGAGCAAGCGCATTCGTCGAATCGCAATTCATTGTCGATTCTCGATGTTGAACCATTAGTTGTTCCGTGTGACGACTTCCGTATGACAGGCGAAGATTTGGCTCGTGCTTTGGCGAACGACACGAGCGACGTTCCAGTCGTTGGTGTGGTTGGAACTGCCGGCACTACGAATGCCGGAATCGTTGATGACCTTGCAGGAATCGGTGCGATCGCGCGCGAACACGGCATGTGGTTCCATGTGGATGCTGCATACGGCGGCGCCGCACTGTTGGCGCCAAGTGTGCGTGAAGTTTTCAATGGCGTTGAACTTGCTGACTCAATCACCATGGACCCACACAAGTGGTGGTTCTCGCCGTTTGATGTGGCCGCTATCATCTATCGCAATCCAGCATTGGCGAAGGAAGTTCACACTCAAAAGGCTTCGTACCTTGATGTGCTGCACGACGATGGGGATACCGATTGGAATCCAACTGATTACGCGTATCACTTGACCCGCCGTGCCCGCGGTTTGCCGTTGTGGTTCTCGGTCGCTGTGAACGGAACGGATGCTTATCGCGATGCCGTCGAATCCTCGTTGTCGCTGACGCGTGAAGTTGCTGACTACATCCGTGCACATCCAGACTTTGAGCTCGTCCAAGAGCCAACACTCTCGGTGGTGTTGTGGCGCCACAAGAACTGGACCCCAGCCGATTACGCACGTATGCAAGACACATTGCTCGATCAACAGATCGGCTTTGTCACCCCAACAGCCTGGCAAGGCGAAACCGTTGGACGCTTTGCATTCATCCATCCGCACACGACGTTGGACATGGTTGTTGCCATGTTCGAGGCGATCGCTTAGTGCGTGTTTTGAGACTGCAACAAGATACGGAAGACTAGAGACGTGAATCGCGTTGTCATTATCGGTGGAGGCCCTGGCGGCTACGAAGCGGCACTTGTTGCCAAGCAACTAGGCGCTGATGTCACCATCATTGAACGCGATGGCCTTGGTGGATCGGCCGTTTTGACTGATGTTGTGCCAAGTAAGGCGCTGATCGCCGTGGCAGAAGCCGCCATCGATACGCGCGGCGCCGGTGCAATCGGCGTCCACACCGGTGACGTCAGTGTAGATCTTGAAGACGTTAACTCGCGCTTGAAGAAATGGGCCGCCAGCCAAAGCGCGGATATCGAAAGCACAATCTCAGCGAGCGGTATTCGCGTTATCCATGGAACCGGCAAGATGCTTTCAGAAAGTCTCGTCGAGGCGACCGCTACAGATGGATCGGTCAGCCAACTTGAGGCGGACATCGTTTTGTTGGCAACCGGTGCTCGTCCTCGAGTCTTGGATACCGCAATTCCAGACGGCGAACGGATCTTCACGTGGGAACAGCTTTATAACCTCACTGAACTTCCCGAGAAACTGATTGTCGTTGGCTCAGGTGTGACTGGTGCTGAATTTGCCGGCGCATACCAAGCGCTTGGTACTCAGGTCGTATTGGTGTCCTCACGTGATCGCGTACTTCCGGGTGAAGATGAAGACGCTGCAAAGGTGATCGAGGACGTTTTCGGACAGCGAGGCATGCAGGTGCTTTCACGTTCGCGTGCACTGGCAGTTGCCCGTACCGCTGACGGCGTTGAAGTTGAACTTGCTGACGGAACTATCGTGACCGGCTCCCATTGTTTGCTCGCTGTTGGTTCGTTGCCGAACACCGAAGCTCTTGGCCTTGCTGCCGCAGGCGTGGAAGTTAACGAGAACGGCTACATCGTTGTCGACGGTGTTTCGCGCACTAACGTTCGTGGCATTTATGCAGCGGGTGACTGCACTGGTGTGATGTTGCTAGCGTCAGTTGCCGCAATGCAAGGTCGTATTGCGATGTGGCACGCATTGGGCGATGCTGTACAGCCGTTGAATCTTCCAACCGTGTCGAGCAACGTCTTTACTGATCCTGAAATTGCAACGGTGGGTGTCAGCGATGCGGATGTTGCCGCCGGTCGCGAGAACGCAATCAGCGTGATGCTTCCGCTGTCGACTAATGCGCGAGCAAAAATGCAGGGTATTCACGAAGGTTTCGTCAAGATTTTTGCTCGTCCCGATTCCGGCGTTGTTGTCGGCGGCGTGGTAGTTGCGCCAAAGGCAAGCGAATTAATCTTCTCGATCGCGCTCGCTGTGCAGCATCGAATGACCGTTGACGACATCGCGCAGACCTTTACGATTTATCCATCGCTCAGCGGTTCGATTGCTGAAGCTGCTCGCCGCCTTCATCACACAGATCTTTAAGGACGCAAAATAAAAGGCTCGCAGGTTTCCCTGCGAGCCTTTTATTGTTAGGACTACTTGATTTCTAGAAGAACCGTTCCGGTTGGAACTGTCGAGCCAACTTCGGCTGACAAACCAGTGACAACGCCATCTTTGTGGGCAGTCAAAGGCTGTTCCATCTTCATTGCTTCAAGCACGATGACGAGGTCACCAGCAGAAACCGTCTGACCTTCTTCAACAGCGATCTTGACGATTGTGCCCTGCATTGGCGCGGCCACTGCGTCGCCGCTTGCAGCGCCGCCAGCCTTCTTCGCACGCTTAGTTGGCTTCTTCGCGCCACCAGCCGAACCGCCACCGGCACCGAGCTGGAGGTTGGCGGGAAGCACAACTTCAACGCGACGACCATTGACTTCAACGGTGATCGGAGAACGCTCGTCGGCGTCAGCATCAACATCATTCGAACCGCTGTATGCAGGAATGGTGTTGTTGAATTCTGTTTCAATCCAGCGAGTGTGCACTGTGAATGGTGCTGCTGGATCGACTGGAGCGAATGCAGGGTCCGACACGACAGCACGATGGAATGTCAGTGCAGTAGCGATGCCGTCAATCTCGAATTCAGCCAGCGCACGACGTGAACGTTCGATGGCTTCCTGACGGTCGCGACCGGTCACGATCAATTTGGCGAGCAACGAGTCGAAATTGCCACCGATGACATCGCCTTGGGTGAAGCCGGCATCCAAACGAATACCAGGTCCACTTGGTGGATTCCATGTGGCCAGCGCGCCAGGTGCTGGCAAAAAGCCGCGGCCTGGATCTTCACCGTTAATACGGAATTCGATTGAGTGACCGCGAAGTTCAGGATCATCAAAGCCAAGTGCTTGGCCTTCGGCGATACGGAATTGTTCACGAACTAAGTCAATACCTGCAACTTCTTCAGTCACTGGGTGTTCAACCTGTAGACGAGTATTGACTTCGAGGAACGAGATCGTTCCATCAAGGCCGATCAAGAATTCACAGGTACCCGCGCCAACATACTTGGCTTCCTTCAGGATGGCCTTGCTGGATGAGTACAGTTCATCAATCTGTGCCTTGCTCAAGAATGGAGCTGGGGCTTCTTCAACGAGCTTCTGGTGGCGACGCTGCAACGAGCAGTCGCGAGTCGAGACAACTACGACGTTGCCATGTTCGTCAGCGAGACACTGTGTTTCAACGTGGCGTGGATTGTCGAGGTAACGCTCGACGAAACATTCACCGCGTCCGAAAGCTGCAACAGCTTCGCGAACTGCAGATTC
>CANFIL010000105.1 GCA_947447095.1 Actinomycetota bacterium
GGCCCTGCGTCATTCTTTGTCACTGAGTTCACTGTGACACCTTCACGAATTGGCATGTTGAACTTCGTGGCGTAGTCAACCATGTAGTTCGCAACTGCATCTTTAGGAACGAATGCATCTGGGTCATGATCACTAAATTCCAAATTGGGAAAACGATCGTGCCAGGCCGGACCGTTGGCCACGAGTGAATCCCAACGTTCCGTGCGCCAGCGTTCGGCGATGCGTGCGCGTTCGAGGACGACGTGAGGCACTCCTGCTGTTGTGAGGTGTTCGCTCATTGCAACGCCTGCTTGGCCGGCGCCAACTACGACAACGTCAAATGATTCAACCGACATGAAATTCTCCATCGTGAGGTGTGGCGCGGTACCTGAAAGTTCAGTGCTTGCCACAACTCTGAAGCCAGAATGAGGTTCGGTCAAGACGATTTAGTTCACGTTCTAGTTCGTTTTTTCCGATACTATGAAAAGAGCCCGAAAGGACACCCGATGCCGTCATACACCTTGCGTCAGTTGGAGTATTTGGTGGCCGTTGCCGAGTATGGATCAGTTAGCGCAGCAGCCGGGTCGCTGCACGTCTCGCAGTCCACACTTTCAAGCGGCATCAGCGAGATGGAGCGGGCACTCAATCTCCAGCTCCTTGTTCGCCACCATGCCAAGGGTGTTTCCCTTTCTTTGGCAGGGGAGCGACTCATCGTCAAAGCACGCACCATGCTTGATGACGCGGAGCTACTCGAGCGCGATGCTCGGGATCTTGGCTCGTCGCCGATTGGCGCTGTGTCAATTGGCGTATACAGCGTCATCGCCCCTTATGTCGTGCCTGACCTATTGGCTCGTCTGTCGCAATCGCATCCTGACCTTGAAGCGAAGATTGACGAAGTGAGTCTGCCTGTTCTTAACGAAGGAATTGTTTCAGGTAAGTATGAACTTGGGATTGGTTATGACTTCGGTCGATCCCAGGGAGTGAATGTTAAACGTTTGTTTGACGTATCAGCGCACATTGTTGTTTCGTCCGAACATGCATTGGCCGATGCACAGTCAATCAGGCTCAAGCAAATTGCGAACGATGACATTGTTCTGCTTGACCTTCCCTACAGTCGCGATTACTTCACACGCGCATTTGCTGGAGCCGGATTCGAGCCGCACATTAAATACCGTTCAGCAAGTGCAGAACTCGTTCGCGCGCTCGTTGCACGAAACATGGGTGTTGCACTTCTGAATTTGCGCCCCGCGAGCAACATGTCTATTGATGGTTTCCCATTCCACATTCTTGACATTATGGACGACATTCCACCGGCTCATGTTGTTGCAATGACTGCACACAGCGCGCGACCAACTTCACGTATGGAAGCAGTCATGCAAGTAGCAAAAGAGTTATCTGTTCAAGATCATTAGTAACTATCCAGAAATGACTAAAGGGCCCCGAGCGAACTCGGAGCCCTTTAGTTTTAGTTACTTTACGACTGCTCGCCTAACCAGGTTGTGAATACCTGGGTGTAGAGGTCGCGTGCTTCTTGATCACATGCAGGTGTTGGAGAGATCAGCGACGTCTTGTCGGCTGGAACCACAACTGCTGGATCATTCTTGAGTGAATCATCCATGAATGCATCCGAGCCAGCTACTCCGTTGTCGTAACCAGTGAAGTTACTTTCAGCAGCAGCGTGAGCAGGATCAAGCATCCAGTTGATGAAGATCTTGGCGTTATCCACGTTAGGTGCTCCAACTGGAACAACCATGTTGTCTGCCCAGAAGTTCAGGCCTTCGCTTGGGTAGATGTACTCAACGCCAGGAACCTTTTCCTTCATGCGGTGAGTAGAACCATTCCAAGCCTGACGAACGTTTGAGGTACCGGCGATTACGCGCTCGATGCCACTGTCAGAGTCGATAACAGCTGGCTTGAAACCCTTAAGGAGTTCCTGTGCAGCTGCGTACTTTGCCTTGTCCGTTGAGCAGAGATCTTCCTTGGCTGTACCAGTTGCGCGAAGCGCTGCTGAAACAACTTCAGTTTGATCCTTGAGTGAGTCCATCTTTGGAAGACCGATTGTGAACCAGTCCTTCCATGACTTGATGTCTGCACACTTTGGTTCTGCAGTGGTGTTACACGCAATACCGGTTGTGCCGTACATCCATGGAGCTGAGTATTCGCGCTGGCCATCCCAGTAGACGCCAAGCATGGTGTCCTTGATGTTTCCACCATTGGGGAACGTGGTTGCATCGATCTTCTGAAGCAAGTTCAGTTCGATCATTTGCTTAACCATGTAATCCGATGGGAATACAACGTCGTAGCCGGTTGCGCCAGACTGCAACTTGGCAAGTGCAGTTTCGTTGCTGTCAAAGGTGTCAAGGATGACCTTGATGCCAGTGTCAGTGGTGAACTGTGTCAGCTGTTCTGGATCGATGTAGTCGGTCCAGTTGTACAGGTGAACTTCGCCGGTGCCTGATGTCGGGAATGCAGCGGTGCTTCCCGTTGGGGTACCTGATGCATCATCTGATGAACCACCACATGCTGACAGCAGCATTGTTGCAGTAGCAGCGACTGCTACTAGTGAGGCAAAGCGCCTCTTATTGCTTCCCATTTCTATCTCCTTCTTCGATTCAGAACGTAGGAACTAATCAACACAATGCCAGAGAAAAGTAACAACAGTGTGGATATTGCATCCACTTCTGGTGTCACTGTCGACCGGATCATGCCGAAAATGTAGACGGGCAGTGTCGTTGACGACGGGCCCGAGAGGAAGAACGACGTAATGAAATCGTCGATCGAAATAGCAAAGGCCAATAGCGCACCCGAAATGATGGCTGGTGAAAGCAGTGGCAAAGTGACTCGACGCAAAATCTGGGACTCGTTTGCGCCGAGGTCAGCAGCCGCTTCAAAAGGAGCGTTGTCGAGTTGACCAAGTCGTGCTCGGATGGGAATCAAAGCAAAAGGAATACAGAAAGCCGTATGAGCAACGGTCATGCCGACCTTGCCAAGTGGTATTCCAACAGCCATGAAGAAGCCAAGCGTTCCAACGGCAAGAACAATTTCTGCGATGATGAGCGGCGCACCGATCAGTGCCCATGCCACAGTGCTGCCTGCTCGCTTCATACGCTGAAGGCCCAAAGCGGCGAGCACAGCAAGAACGGTCGAGAAGATCGTTGCACCAATAGCAATTTGGAATGAATTAATCAGTGCACGCTGAATGTCATCGTTGTGGAATGTCTTGATGTACCACTTGACCGATGGGCTTTCCCAGATCGTTGCAATGCGACTCGAGTTGAACGAGTAAATCACTACGTGAAGCAGAGGCAGGTAAAGGAAGAACAGAACTGCCCATGACGCGAAAGTAAATGTCGGGAAGTTGCGCAGATTGACTAGGCGACGGCGCTTAGGTGCCACCCATTGAGTCTCGGCAGCAGTTGCCACGGCTGTATCTGTCATATCAAGCTCACCTGCTCTCCAGTTGTCTTCTTGCCAGCCCACTGGATGAGCTTGACGAAGATGAGCGTCAAAACGATGAGTAGAACTGCAAGTGCACAACCGAACGGCCAGTTACGAGCTTGACCGAAGTTCAATGCAATGACGTTGGCGATCATGTTGGTCTTGCCGCCACCGAGCATGTCGGACTGCAAGAACGAACCAAGTGCCGGAATGAATACGAGCGCGATGCCGGCGATGATGCCTGGCCGAATGGATGGAAGCACGATGCGACGAAGCACGGTCCAGCGCTTAGCCCCCAGATCGTATGCGGCCTCGGCGAGACGGAAATCAAATCGTTCAGCGCTGGAGTAAATCGGCAAAATCATGAAGGGCAAGAACACATAGATCAGGCCGATCATTGTTGCCGTCGGCGTGTAGATGATATGAAAACCTTCGTTTCCAAGCTTGTGCATAATCCAACCGATTGGACCGTTGTCATCGATGATCTGGCGCAAACCGTAGGTACGAATCAGGATGCTGATCCAGAAGGGGAGTGTGACTGCTGCGAGCAAGATGTTTCGCTTGTTTTCTTCCCGAGTTGCGATCCACATCGCAATAGGAATCGAAAGGATAACGGTGGCTACTGTCGTCACTCCCGAGTACACGAAAGAGTTCCACAACACCTTGACGTAGCGCGTATCAAAGCCCGTGGTTCCATCAAGATTTTCAATAACGAAAAGCGACTTGTACGCCTTTGGGTTGAACGTCCACGTCACACCCATTCCGACTTTTGCGCGATCAAGAAATGAGTACACAACTGTCAGTGCCAGCGGAATTCCGATACCGAAGAAAAGAAAGAGAACGGTCGGGAAAGCTAATGCAGGAGCAGTTTGTCCCGGGCGCCCTTCCAGATGCTTCTTCTTTTCGTGTTTGTGAACCTTCGTCATGATGCAACCGTGCGAGCTGATTGATCTTGCGGACTGAGGGATACCTGGGCGCCGCGATCTGGCACACGTGCACCGTATGACGGCAGGCTCGCAACGATTTCGGTTTCGGCAATTTGAACGTGCACGCGAACTGAGTCACCGGTGAAGATGACGTCGCGAACTGTGCCAAGCAATGCTCCATTGCCTGCATCGACAACTTGGAAGTCTTCGGGGCGAATAGCCACGGTCAC
>CANFIL010000106.1 GCA_947447095.1 Actinomycetota bacterium
CCTAGGCAGCATGAGCGAGCGTCGCACTGACCGCATGCTCGATAAGAACCGCTCGCACGGACTGCCACCATTCTTGGCTGATGATCCAGGCGTTGACTCGGGTTTGATGATTGCGCAATACACACAGGCCGCAATGGTGTCTGAAAATAAGCGCCTTGCAGTACCTGCTAGCGCTGATTCAATTCCGAGTTCGGCGATGCAAGAAGACCATGTGTCGATGGGCTGGAATGCTGCGCGTAAGTTGCGCACTGCTGTCGACAATCTGTGCCGCATCATCAGTATCGAATACTTGGCGGCTGCTCGCGGCATTGATCTTCGTGCACCTCTTGAGCCATCACCAATCAGCAAGAAGGCTGTTGCCGAATTGCGCAAGGTAGAACAAGGCCCAGGTCCTGACCGATTCTTGGCTCCAGACATGGCTGCGGCGTGCGGCGTGGTCGCCTCGGGTGCACTTGCGCAACTCGTAAAGTAAAAACATGAAAAACATTCGCAAGATTGCTTTGTACATGATGCTCGGCTTTGCCGTGCTCGGGGGTTTGTTCATCGGCGGAACCAGCTTGTCTGATCCCGGTGGTCTCCGCGGAATTTTGTGGACCGGAGCCTGGCTCTTTCCCATGGTGATCGGTAGCTGGCTCGCCTGGCGTCGCCCGCGTATCGCTTTCCCTTTGCTTTTGATGTGGTCGATGGGAATTCTCGGTTTGCTGATTTGGCAAGCGATCGCACCTGACTGGTGGCGCACCGTCATCAATTCAAACGGTCCGATTATTACGATTGCGATCTTTGCGCTGTCGGTTCCACTGACCATCTATGGCTACCAACGCCGAACACGTTTTGTGTCACTCATTTTGATCGGAATGCCAGTGTTGTCTGCACTTGCGGCTTCGAACACGAGCGATAACGACCACGCTCCAATCTTCCACGGAGGGTCAGGAATGGCGATTGGCCTGCCCGTCTTTACTGCTGGCGTTCTTTACCTGATCGCGTCATTCGTCGATAAGCGCGACGACATCTCCGACGAAAAATAGAACTAATAAGAAAACCCCCGGGAGTACTACCGGGGGTTTTCTTTTGGACGATTGATCTACTGCGTAACCGCAGTAACAACGTTTTCGGTCTTTGGTGGTCGACTGACAACTACCAGACCAATCAGGATAAGCACTGAACCAACTACGCCAATGAATGAAATAGTTTCGCCAAGCAAAGTCACACCCATGATTGCGGCAGTCAACGGCTCCATAAGTCCGATGGTTACCGTCGTCGCCGCACCAATGCGAGACATTCCGTAAGTAAAGAAGGCATACGCAACAGCAATGGTCATGATGCCGCCGTATAGCGCACCAGCCAACAAGATTGGATCTTTGAGGAAACTAAAGTCTCGACCGAAACTCAGCGGCGCTTGAGCAATAGTTCCAATAGTGAACATTGGCGCAACTGACTGATACGGCGTGTGTCGCTTTGAAATGATGCCGATGCCAGTTGCCTGAAGTGAATAAGCAAGTGCTGCTGCAAGAGCAAAAACAATTCCGAGCATGTTCACCGTGCTATCGCCACTCGGCCAGTTCAGTGCAACAACACCAGATACGGCAATCGCTGTACCGATCGCCCACTGTTTGCCTGGCGGTTGCTTCAACGCAATCCATGCAATGAGCCCGACGAAAATTGGTGCGACGCCGATCGAAATCACCGCCGCTACGCCGACCCCAGTCAACCTGAAAGAAAGAATGTAGAGCGGAAAGAATAGCGAAGCGCCAATTCCACCAACCACAATTGGCAGGACATCCTGCTTTGTATAGCGGCGCTTATTTTTCGAGACGAGAACGATTCCCCACAGCGCGAGAGTGCCTGTGACGTTTCTGATGAGCGAGTATTGAAACGCAGTACCGTCAGGAAAAAGCTGAACGACCGGCCCGACAGTGCCCCACAGAGTTGTTCCGAGGGCGACTGCCAGAATGCCGGCCGTACGCTGATTCTTCAATGTGTATTGATTAACCGTTGGTTGGGAAACCGAGGTTGATTCCACCGTGGCTTGGATCGAGCCAACGGCTGGTAACAACCTTGCCACGGGTAAAGAAGTGAACGCCTTCAGTACCGTGTGCGTGGGTGTCGCCAAACAGCGAGTTCTTCCAACCACCGAATGAGAAGTAAGCCATTGGCACTGGAATTGGCACATTTACGCCAACCATGCCAACTTCAACTTCATTCTGGAAGCGACGTGCTGCGCCACCATCGTTAGTAAAGATTGCTGTTCCGTTGCCGTACATGTGATCGTTGATCATCTTCAGGCCTTCTTCGTATGACTTCACACGAACAACCGAAAGTACTGGTCCGAAGATTTCTTCCTGGTAGATCGACATGTCAGTGGTCACGTTGTCGAACAACGTTGGACCAACGAAGAAGCCGTTGCCATCTGAATCTGGAGTGATGTCGCGACCGTCAACGACAATCTTTGCGCCTTCAGCAACACCAGCATCAATGTAACCTTTGACCTTGTCGCGGTGAACCGCTGATACAAGTGGACCCATGTCGGTGTTGCGAGTGCCATCACCAGTGTTCAGAGTCGCCATGCGCTCAACGATCTTTGCAATGGTTTCGTCAGCAACTGGCTCAACAGCAACAAGTACTGAAATTGCCATGCAACGCTCGCCTGCTGAACCGAAGCCAGCGTTGACTGCAGCATCGGCTACGAGGTCAAGGTCAGCGTCTGGAAGAACAAGCATGTGGTTCTTTGCGCCACCGAGTGCCTGAACACGCTTGCCATGTGCGGTACCGGTTTCGTAGATGTACTTCGCGATTGGAGTTGAGCCAACGAACGAAACAGCCTTGATGTCTGGATGAGTCAGGATGCGATCGACAGCTTCCTTGTCACCGTGCACAACGTTGAAGACGCCGTCTGGAAGTCCGGCATCCTTCCACAACTGTGCGATGAAGTTCTGTGCGCTTGGATCCTTTTCGGATGGTTTGATGATGACTGAGTTACCAGCAGCAATTGCGATTGGGAAGAACCACATTGGAACCATGGCTGGGAAGTTGAATGGCGAGATGATGCCAACAACACCAACAGGCTGACGGATGCTGTACACGTCTACGCCGGAAGAAACGCTTTCGGAGTATCCGCCCTTAAGTAGGTGTGGGATACCGCAAGCGAATTCAACGACTTCCTGACCACGGGAAACTTCACCGAGTGCATCGGAAAGTACCTTGCCATGTTCAGCGGTGATGATTGCTGCAAGTTCTTCCTTGCGTGCGTTCAACAACTCACGGAATGCAAAAACGATTGAGGTGCGCTTGGTCAGCGAAGTGGCTGCCCATTCAGCGCCAGCGCGCTTGGCAACGGCTACGGCCTCATCCATAACAGCTGTTGACGCAAGATCAACTTCGCCGCTCTTGGCGCCAGTAGCAGGGTTGAAAACGTCACCAGTTCGATCGGCTGTGCCGGTCCACGACTTGCCATCGATCCAGTGGGTAATACGTGCGGTCATCGCAGGGTCTCCTCGTTGAGTTCGTATAACAAAATCTATTGGATTGGTAAAGGTCTGGGCGACCACCCCCTATTTACGGGTAAGTTGCCGTTATGACTGAAATTCGCCTGATTCACGTAACGACCCAAGAGACCCTCCGCGAGAGTGGCCAGCCCGTAAACCCGCCAACTGTGAAGGTCATTGCGACCGCTGTGGTTACCAATCCCCTAGCCGGTAAGCCGCTGGAAGCCGATCTGACCGTTCTTGAGCTCATGAGTGCTGAGGTCACCGCAATCCTCGGCGCAAAGGCTATTGCTGCGATCGAGGCCCTTGGGCTGTCCTCCAGTGACATCCGCGGCTACGGCAAGGGCGCAATCGTGGGCACTGATGGCGAGCTCGAGCACACCGCCGCTGTTTTGCATCCTCGTTTCGGCGCCCCTGTTCGCGCTGTCATTGGTGGCGGCGCTGACATCATTCCTGGAACCAAGAAGGTCGGCGCACCTGGCTCGTCGATCACCATGCCAATCGGCAATAAAGACGACCGTTGGGAATTCGATGATATGGACAGTGCCGAAGTTTCAATCGGCGACGCGCCACGCGCCAACGAAATGCTCATCAGCGTCATTTACTCAGTTGGCGGCCGTCCGCACGCACGCGTTACGAAGGTGAAGTAAATGTTTAAGGCAATCATTCTGCTTAAGCGTCGCGAAGACATGACCCACGACGAGTTCAAGCAGTGGTGGCTCGTTGATCACTCATCCCTAGCAGCCCAGCTGCCTGGCGTGCGCAAGATCGTCTTCAACTTGGCCGAAGATGGCGGCGCCTTTGATGGCGTTTCCGAGTTGTGGTTCGACAGCCAAGCAGATTTCGAAGCAGCTTACGCAACAGACCTTGGCAAGAGCGTGGCAGCCGATTCCATGGCACACCTAGCGGACCGTCAACGAATGTTCGTGACCGAAAACTCAATCGTCTAGCCAACTTTTCGCGCGTTAGCCTGAAATACCAGTCCGATTTGTCCTAGGCTCACACTCAACCCCACAAAGGAGTGAGTGAATTGAGTAACGCTTTCTGGCATGGCTTTGGCGATATGAACGCCATCTCTAAGA
>CANFIL010000107.1 GCA_947447095.1 Actinomycetota bacterium
ATTCCGCTGGAATGGACAAGGAAGTAAAGCTATGACCGCACAACTCACGATGTACAGCACTCCATGGTGTGGCTATTGCCAGCGCCTCAAGGGTCAACTCGATCGCGAAGGAATCACGTACACCGAGATCAACATTGAGCAAGATCCTGCCTCGGCGGACTTTGTTATGAGCGTTAATGGTGGAAACCAAACCGTTCCTACCGTGGTTTTCCCTGATGGCAGCGCACATACAAACCCAAGTATCGGTCAGGTCAAGTCGCTTCTAGGGCTGTAAAACCCGAGCCACTCGCAGACCGTCCGACGGCCTTGCGAGAATAGGGCAGTGTCCATACTTTCTGCGCTCGACCCACAGCAACGTGCTGCAGCCGAGTGCGTCTCGGGCCCTGTTGTCATTTATGCGGGTGCTGGCACAGGTAAGACACGAACTATTACGCACCGCATTGCTCATGGTGTTGCCAGCGGCGTATACGAACCCACGCAAACTTTGGCAGTCACCTTCACTACGCGCGCTGCAGGAGAGTTACGCAGCAGGCTGACAACGCTGGGTGTGACCGGCGTTCAAGTTCGAACCTTTCACGGTGCAGCTCTTCGTCAGTTGCGGTTCTTTCATGCTCAAGTTTTCGATAAGCCGATGCCTACTTTGGTGCCTAGTAAGTTCCGATTCGTGAGTGAAGCAGCGAATCTGTGCGCGGTGCGAAATGACCAAGACTCAATTCGCGATATCGCTAGTGAAATTGAATGGGCCAAAGTCAACATCATGTCGCCTGCGGCGTATCGGGAACATGTCTTGGCTGGAAAACGTTCGGCTGGTACGGACGTTGCACCAGAACTTATTGCAAAAGTGTACGAGGCATATTTAAGCGTCCTTGATGACAACAACGTGATGGACTTCGAAGATGTGCTGTTATACATGACGGCCATCATGTCGAATTTCCCTGAAGTCGCGGATCAGGTCCGACGTCAGTATCGATATTTCACAGTGGACGAATTTCAGGACGTCAGTCCTGCGCAATTTGAATTGCTTTCGTTGTGGCTGGGTAACCGTCGTGACCTGTGCGTTGTTGGCGATCCGGCTCAAACGATCTATTCGTTCTCGGGTGCAACATCAACGTACCTGACTTCATTTGGGGATCATTTCGAAGACGCATCGCATTTTGAATTGGGCAACTCATATCGCAGTACGGCACCGATCACTAAAGTTGCGAATGAAATTATTTCAAAGCAAGCCTCTGTTGAGCTGAAATCGATCCGTGGTGCTGGCCCCAAGGTGTCTCTCAACACCTATTCGCATGACGAAGCAGAAGCGGCAGCAGTCGCTGAAGAAGTGCGCTCACTTATCAACTCAGGAACTCCCGCTCGCGATATCGCAGTTCTATTCCGTGTGAACAGCCAATCCGCACTCATCGAAGCCGAGTTGGGAAATCGAGGCGTTGCATACACGTTGCGTGGGGCTGAGCGATTCTTTGAACGTCCGGAAGTCAAGGGTGCGGTGTTGGCATTACGTGCCACGGCAGCTGGAAATATTGATAATGCACTTGGAACAATCGTGCGTGATGTGCTCTCGGGTTCAGGTTGGCGAAGAGAGATGCCAGACGCTGGTCGGGCGGCACAAGAAACGTGGGAATCGCTAAACACGCTTGTTGATCTTGCGGACGAGTTTGCATTGACGCACGAAGCATCAACTGTTCGTGATTTCGTTGCTCATCTGGATTTGCGCAGCGACCAAGAACATGCGCCGACGGCTAATGCTGTAACGCTTGCATCTATCCACGCAGCAAAAGGTTTGGAATGGGACTCGGTCTTTGTTATTGGTCTCAGCGATGGCTTATTGCCGATTTCTCGAGCTAAGACACCGGCAGCACATTTAGAAGAGCGTCGTTTGCTTTATGTCGCCGTAACTCGGGCAAAAAATAACTTGTTTCTTTCGTGGTCCAAAGCCCGTCATTCTGATGGCAAGGCGCATCGCAGCCCAAGCCCTTTCTTGGCGGATCTTTCGCTGTAAATCAGCCCCAACCGCATCCGCATAATGGATGTTGCGACCATGGCGTAAATGAAGTAGTGAGGCTTGGCCATTGCAGAGTATGAGCTCCACTGTCTAGGTTGCCCAGATTCATCCAATTGTGGATTGCGCCAACGATGTGTGTTGCGGCCATCAATACAAGACTTGCAGGAGCCAAATCAAGAGGCGAACGACTGCGCAGTTGCGCCGTAATGAGCGGCCAGTGTGAATCAATATCAACTAGCCTCTGGTAGTCACAACGTGTGCAGGCGTTTTCACCTGGCGTGATGACGTTGGTCCATCGCGCAGCAGTATGTGAGGTTGTAGCCACCATGTGCGGTGTCGAACTTTCCAGCATCGCATCGACGGCTAAGGGATCGAGCCAGGGCCAATCACTGGATTGGTCCATCACAATGACAGCAAGTCTTCGTGTGGGATGCATTCGTGGGTGAAGCTGTCGATGTAGGGCGCCGCGGTTCACGCGTTCCATCAATAAGCCACACACTCGATCTCGTCTCGATCCAATGTCGACTCGGCTAGCACCCCACGCAGTGACATCCTCTCCGGTAACGAGACGATCGTCGTGCACGCGAATTTGCGGAATCCCACTTGAGGCAAGCAGCATTGCGATTGTTGTGCCAAGTCGACCAGCTCCGTGAATGGAGATTTCGATTTCGCCACGATTGCTTGCGACATCGCTTGTGCATCCAACTTCACGGAAATGATTGAGGCGCTGTAATTCATTGACCGGGTGATGTGGGACAAATTGAGAACTTTCAAAAATTAGATGATTGCGCAGAAGCACGTCGATTATTTGTCGAACGTGAGGTAGATGTGGCTCTAATTTCCTGCACACCTCTTCGGATGAGAATTGTCCATTGCACATGCGCAAGAGCTCTGCGGCATTTGCTGACATGATCACGGCATGTTCAGGGTGGATGCCCAATTGAATTTCATCGTGTGAGCGTGAAAATGTATGCACGTTCGGGTGCAACCAGAGTTTTGTCATCGGATTAGGTTGCCGTCGAGGCCTTGTGTATTGCCGCAGCGCTCCACAGATTGGACGTGTTACAACGTGGTAGGAGAGCGTCACTGTGAACAATGTGACTGGTGTGCAAACTAATTTCTGCACACAGTCCGTGGATAGCGTTTTACCTGATAAATAGGCTCTTTTCCGAATAAGGACCACTTCTATCCCCAGGCTTTTCACCAGCTTTCGAGGGTTATACCCAGCCCTTTCCCCAAGTAGTCCCCAGATCTATCCACAGTTGTGGTGAGTGTTTGGGTGATTTCTTTGCGGATATAAGTGGGCAACCAATAGGTTCGTACGCGTTGGAGCTCTCGAGAACACGGGCCGACATTCGCAAGGGGAAGGCGGATGTCATCGCACGAACTCGAGGGCTCCATCGTTTTGTCGCACGAGACACTTATCCTTAGGAACGTGCCTCACTTCGATTCTGCGCAACAGCCAACGCTGTGGGATGAACCGCTGGATTCTGATGATGACGTACTGGTTATTGAAAACACTGATTTGAGCACCGTCGAGATTCGCCGAAGCAGTCGCCGCAAGAAATCCGCGGCAGCCTTCCGAGAGAACGGTAAGACAGTTGTTGTTGTTCCGGCTCGCATGTCAGCGCGCGATATTGATTCTTTCGTCAAGGAACTCGTTGGTCGTCTTGATGCGCGTGACCACAAGACGGCTTCGATTGAAAACTTAGAACGCCGCGCCGCGCAGCTTGTTGCTCGTTATCTGGATCACGATGTCATCGGCAAACATCATGTTCCAGTAACTATTAAGTGGGTCACGAATCAAAACTCACGTTGGGGATCATGCACGCCTGCGGATGGGAACATTCGGTTGTCACATCGGCTACGAGATATGCCGACGTACGTTATCGACTGTGTTCTGTTGCATGAACTGATCCACCTGGCTGTTCCAGATCACAGCGACAAGTTCTATGGCTTTATGAATCGGTTCGAAGAGCTCGAGCGAGCCACGGCGTATCTGGCGGGCTACTCACACGCCGAACAAAATAGAAGCTAGCGATCTTCCGGGTCTTCGATTGACCCAGATTCCATCGCTTTATTAAGTTCCGCCATGATGTCGTAGCTCTCTTGGATAACAAAGCCATCTGCGTTTTCCAGATCCTCGCCACGGGGGAGTAAATCTGGATGACTCCACAAGTTGTCGCGTTCTTGCATGCCAGAGGTTTCTCCGATGCGTTTCCACAAAGCGACGGCTTCTCGAATGCGACGTGGATGAATTTCTAGACCTACGAGGCCCGCAAAGAGTTTTTCGGCTGGGCCCCCAGCTGCACGACGACGACGAAACATTTCTTCAAGGCCTGTGCTTGCAGGCAATCGATTTCCAATTGCTTGCGTCACGACAACAGTGACCCAGCCTTCGATGAGAGCCAGTAAAACTTCAAGTCGATCGA
>CANFIL010000108.1 GCA_947447095.1 Actinomycetota bacterium
ATGCCCAGTGTCTTGAATGGCTAAGCACGAACTTGCCGGGTGTTCATGTGTTGCCCGCCATGTCCACCGCAGTTGCTGCATCAGATCTTTCGGATGGCGCAAACTTTGACGCTGCAATTGCTGCGCATGTTGCTGCTGACTATTACAAGCTCGACGTGTTGGCAGACAACATTGGCGATAGCGATGCCGCGTGGACTCGTTTCGTCCTTGTTCGTACTCCTGGACATGCGTTGCCAGCCTCTGGAAACGACAAAACTACTGTTTCGCTTTTCATGTTTGAAAATCACCCTGGCGCCTTGCAAGAAATTTTGACTGAGTTCACTGTTCGTGGAATCGACTTGACTCGTGTTGAGTCACGTCCAACAAAGCGTCAGCTCGGTGACTATTTCTTTTCGATTGATTTCGAGGGCCACATTGATGATGAACGTGTCGGCGAAGCACTAAAGGGACTCCATCGCATTTGCGCGGACGTAAAGTTCCTTGGTTCGTACGCACGTCACGATCATGTTGCAGAACCAGTCAAGGCTGCAGTGAACAACGAATCATTCATCGAAGCCGATGAATGGCTTTCAAATATTCGTAAGCGCGTTTAACGTTCGTCGATGAGTCGGTCAATCAATTGGCCGACACCGTGCTCGTCGTTACTTGCAATAACTTCTGTCGCAACATCCTTAACCCACTGGTGGGCATTAGCGACTGCAAAACCTCGACTCGCCCACTTGATCATCGGCACATCGTTTGGCATGTCACCGACGGCTGCAACCTCATCAACCGTGTGACCGCGACTAGCAGCGAGTTTCGCAAGACCTGAACCTTTGTTAATTCCAAGGCCGCTCATCTCGAGCATTAAGTCGTTGATGTCTGAATGCGTGATGTCACATAGGTCCGCTGCAAGATTTTCTGCAGCATGTAGAAACGAGTCAGCATCGTGAGATGACATCGCGGCCGATGGACGAGCCAAGAGTTTCACGACCTTGCCGGTATCGAACATTTCTTGCAACGACATGCGCACAGGATCTGTTTGAGTTTCCCAACGTGGTCGGTAATTGGCATCGATAACGAAATCGTTATGTGGAAGTGCGAGTTCGACCGCAAAGGCCATTTCGGGATCAAGATCGGTCAAGCGTGCGGCCATTTCCAGTCCGGCAACTGGATCCAGCAAATCTGCCGAGATGATCTCGTGCGTTGCAATGTCCAGTGTCATCGCGCCATTTGCGCACAATGCCCAGCCCGGGTGGCCAGTCATTTCGAAGATTTCACTCATCCACCGAGGTGGGCGGCCCGTAACAAAAACGACATCCAGTCCCTCTTCACGCGCTCGGGCAAGGGCAGCTCGGTTCACTTCCGAGATAGTTCCGCCCGTTTGTAGCAACGTTCCGTCTAGATCAGTAGCCAAAAGGCGTGTCACTCGCGTACTCTCGTTTCAATTGAAGGTGGGAGTGGCCATGTGGCTGCTACCCACAACTACTTTACGGACACTCTTAAAGGAGCACCATGGCTAGCATCAATGAGGAAGTACGTACACATAAGTACACACTGACCGAAGATGAAATGCCCACACAGTGGTACAACATCATCCCTGATCTGCCAGCGCCACCGCCGCCGGCTTTGCACCCAGGAACTTTGCAGCCTGCTGGTCCAGAGGACTTCGCTCCGCTGTTTCCAATGGCACTGATCATGCAGGAAGTCAGCCAGGATCGTTACATCGACATCCCAGGTGCTGTTCTCGATGTGTACCGTCAATGGCGTCCAAGCCCGCTCTTCCGCGCACATCGTTTGGAAGAAGCGTTGGGAACTCCAGCAAAGATTTACTACAAGTACGAAGGTGTCTCGCCAGCTGGCTCACACAAGCCAAACACTGCAGTGCCCCAGGCGTACTACAACAAGCTCGACGGCATCAAGAAGCTGACAACTGAAACTGGCGCAGGCCAGTGGGGTACGGCTCTTGCATTCGCATGTGCATTGTTCGACATGGAATGTGAAGTTTTCCAGGTTGGTGCGTCATACGACAAGAAGCCTTTCCGTCGTTTGATGATCGAGGTCTTCGGCGCAACTGTTCACCGTTCACCTTCGGATCTAACCGAAGCCGGTCGCATGCTTGGCGCTGACCCACGTAACCAGAGCGGTTCGCTTGGTATCGCGATTTCTGAAGCTGTTGAAATGGCAGTGAAGGATCCAGATACGCGCTATGCACTCGGTTCGGTTTTGAACCACGTGCTGATGCATCAGACCATCATCGGTGAAGAAGCACTCTTGCAGCTTGCCAAGGCTGGCGATACTCCTGACCTGATCGTTGGTTGCACCGGTGGCGGTTCAAACTTCGGAGGACTTGCATTCCCATTCCTTCGCGAGAAGATGGCCGGCAAGATCAACCCACGCATTCTTGCTGCTGAACCAGCATCGTGCCCATCGTTGACCAAGGGCGTTTACGCATACGACTTCGGTGACACCGCAGGTATGACACCACTGATGAAGATGCACACCCTGGGTAAGGACTTCATTCCAGATCCAATTCACGCTGGTGGTTTGCGCTACCACGGTATGGCTCCGCTGATTTCACACATCTACGAACTTGGTTTGATGGATGCTGAATCAGTTCCACAGACTGAGTGCTTCAAGGCAGCTGTTCTGTTTGCTCGCACCGAAGGTATCGTTCCTGCGCCAGAGCCAACTCACGCAATTGCACTTGCAATCCGTGAAGCTCTTAAGGCTAAGGAAACCGGCGAAGAAACCGTTATTGTTACCGCGCTTTGTGGACACGGTCACTTCGACCTCACCGCCTACGACGAGTACCTCAGCGGCAACATGGTGGACGAGCAAGTTACCGAAGCGCGTTTTGCTGAAGCATTGCAGAATCTGCCACAGGTACCTGGTCAGTAATAGTTCGACTAATAACAAACCCCCCGAGCGATCGGGGGCTTTGTTATTTGCTTAAGGAATTACTTCACGTGGAAGAACTCTGCGCCACCAAGATATGGGCGAAGCGCTTCAGGAATGCGAACTGAACCATCAGGCTGTTGGTGGTTTTCCAAAATCGCGACGATTGTTCGTGTGATTGCGCACAGTGTTCCGTTTAAAGTTGCGATTGGGCCAACGCCTTCGTCGTTACGACCACGGATACGTAGTCGACGTGCCTGGAATGTTGTGCAGTTCGATGTTGATGTGACTTCGCGATAACGCTCTTGCGATGGCACCCATGCTTCGCAGTCGAACTTGCGTGAAGCGCTTGAACCAAGATCGCCCGAGGCAACATCGATGACACGGTAAGGAACTTCGATTGCTTGCAGGAACTCTTCTTCGAATGCGAGCAGGCGCTTGTGTTCTTCCTGCGCATCTTCGACTGGGCAGAAGGAAAACATTTCAACCTTGTCGAACCAGTGCACACGGAAGATGCCGCGAGTGTCTTTGCCGTGACTGCCGGCTTCGCGACGGTAACACGGCGA
Source organism: Actinomycetota bacterium (assembly GCA_947447095.1). Taxonomy (GTDB): domain Bacteria; phylum Actinomycetota; class Actinomycetes; order S36-B12; family UBA5976; genus UBA5976. The sequence goes on from CANFIL010000108.1 coordinate 3,444, forward strand.
GTAACCGACGTAACGTTTTGGCATTTCAGCAAGATCAAGAATTTCGTCCATGTGATATGCCGCAAGTGGAACTTCAGCTGTACCTACGAGATACATATCATCAGCTTCGAGACGGTAAACGTTTTCTGCAGCTTGTCCGAGGAAACCTATACCTTCCATTGCTGCAGGCTTCACAAGTGCAGGTGGAATCATCGGCATGAATCCGTTTGCTTGGGCCTTGTTCATTGCAAGCTGCACGAGTGCGAGCTCGAGCATAGCGCCAGGGCCAGTTAGGTAATAGAAACGGCTGCCTGAAACTTTTGCGCCACGTTCAATGTCGATTGCGCCAATCAAGTTACCGAGATCAACGTGATCGCGAACGTCAAAACCTTCGGCTGCGAAGTCACGCTTGGTGCCGACTTCCTTGATGACAACAAAGTCATCTTCGCCGCCAACAGGAACATCCGGATCAACGATGTTGGAAAGCGCTAGCAACTTTTCATCGAGGGCGGCGTCTGCTTCGCGAACGGCAGCTTCGGTCACCTTGACCTGCTCCGACAAAACCTTGGTCTTGGCCAAGATCTCAGCCTTCTCGTCACCAGTTGCCTTAGAAACCAAAGCACCAAGGCTTTTTTGTTCGGCGCGGACAGTTTCGAATGCCGAAACAGCAGCACGACGGGCCACATCAGCAGCTAAAACTTCGTCTACCAAACTGGTCGATTCGCCACGTGCTTCCTGAGATTTCCTTACGGAGTCAGGGTCTTGGCGGAGCGCTGCGAGATCAATCATGGCTTTAGCCTACGTTGGGTGAACCCTTGTTGAACAATTACACGGGCGAGGCGCACGTCCCATACGATTGCATTCTTGCGGGTTTGCGGGCGAACCCCACGAGAGAGGCGAGGTTCCATAGATTGGATAAGAACTGGTTGACACCAAAGGCGCAATCGCGTCCTGCTGGAACAAAAGGTCATGGAAGTTTTGCGTTAG
>CANFIL010000109.1 GCA_947447095.1 Actinomycetota bacterium
CATCACGCGTTCCCATGGATTGGGATCGCGCTGGCAAGCAGTTTTGCTCTCTACGGATTTGTGAAGAAACTCGCTGGCGTTGACGCCATCGAGAGTTTAGTTATCGAGACAGCGTATTTATCCCCAGTAGCACTGGCGTTTCTGGCCTATTGGTCCATACAAGGCACAAATACTTTCGGACAACACGGTGTCTCGCATGCGCTATTGATGGCAAGTTGTGGTGTCATCACGGCAGTTCCATTGCTGCTCTATGGGGCTGCAGTCGTTCGGGCACCACTGACTTATATCGGATTCTTGCAATACATCAGTTCATCGATTCAGTTCTTCGTGGGAATATTTATCTTCCACGAAGTAATGAACCCAGCTCGCTTTTTGGGATTTGCCATCACCTGGAGCGCACTCGTCGTCCTTGCCTACGACGCACAGCGCCAGCGCCGAATGCCGGCACACGAAGTGAGCGAGTTCGACTAACGAACTTCCCAGGTGTCCTTGCCCTGTAGCAATGCATCTAGATCGCCAGCACCTGCAGCCGCTTGCGCAACTGTGATCTGTTCGCGCATCTGAGCTTCGTAGGTTGCGCGCTTGACGTCACGGAACACGCCAATAGGTGTGTCTTGCAGGGTTTCGGGATGTGACAAACGTGTCAGAGCAAAAGCAAACGATGGGTCTGTGGCATGAGCATCATGCGTAACGATCTGGTCCGCAGAAACGTTAGCCACATTTGCCACTCCAAGGGAGCCATCGGCTTTACGGATGACGCAGCGATCGTTGTTTGCACCAAAGATGATCTTTTCACCATGATTCAGGCGAATTGTGATGTCATCTCGAGTCTCGGGATTTTTCATCGGTTCCCAAGCATTGTCGTTGAAGATGTCACAGTTCTGATAGATCTCAATCAGCGCTGTTCCTTCATGTTCAGCGGCAGCGCGCAGAACTGACTGAAGGTGCTGACGATCACTATCAATTGTGCGAGCAACAAACGTTGCTTCAGCGCCAAGAGCAACCGAGAGGGGATTGAATGGGTAATCCACTGAACCAACTGGACTGCTCTTGGTGATCTTGCCAGCTTCGGATGTTGGCGAGAACTGGCCTTTGGTCAATCCATAGATGCGGTTATTGAATAACAAAATCTTGAGGTTAACGTTTCGGCGCAGCGCGTGAATCAGATGGTTACCACCGATAGATAGTGCGTCGCCGTCTCCGGTTACTACCCAGACTGAAAGATCAGGACGGGAAAGTGCCAAACCAGATGCAATTGCTGGAGCACGACCATGGATGGAGTGAACACCGTAAGTGTTCATGTAATACGGGAAGCGACTTGAGCAACCAATGCCGGAAACGAAAACGATGTTCTCGCGCTTGACGCCGAGTTCAGGCATAAATCCTTGAACGGCAGCCAAGATTGCGTAGTCGCCACAGCCTGGGCACCAGCGAACTTCTTGGTCTGTCTTGAAGTCCTTTGCAGACTGCGGAACGTCAGTCTTGGGGACGAGCGAAAGCGATGCGAATGTCTCAGCCATGTGAAGCTACTTCCTTGATGGCATCCATCAGTTCTTGAGTCTTGAATGGCAAACCACGTACTTGGTTAAAGCCGATTGTGTCCACGAGATATTTAGCGCGCAGCAACATGTTGAGTTGCCCGAGGTTCATTTCAGGAACGATCACCTTGTCGTACGACTTGATGACATCACCCATGTTTGAAGGGAACGGGTTCAAATGGCGTACTTGAGCGTGTGCTACTTGGATGCCTTCGTCGCGTAGGTTGCGGCAAGCGTCTTGGATCGGCCCATAGGTGGAACCCCAACCAATAACAAGTGTCTTGGCAGCACCCGAAGGGTCATCAACGAGCAGTGGGGCAACGGTCTTGGCGATGCCATCGACCTTGGCCTGACGAGTACGCACCATGAAGTCATGGTTAGCAGGATCGTACGAAATGTTGCCGGTACCGTCCTGCTTTTCAATGCCACCGATGCGATGTTCAAGTCCTGCAACACCGGGAATTGCCCATGGACGGGCCAGCGTTTCTGGGTCGCGTTTGAATGGCCAGAAAACCTCGGTGCCGTCCTCGAGTATGTGGTTTGGACCAGTGGCAAACTTCGGCTCGATGACCGGCAAACTGTCTTCAGTTGGGATCAACCAAGGCTCAGCACCGTTGGCAACATAACCGTCCGACAGCAAGAACACGGGCGTGCGATATGTGATCGCAATTCGAGCTGCCTCAATTGCAGCGTTAAAACAATCAGCAGGAGATTGAGGGGCAACGATTGGAACCGGCGCTTCACCATTACGGCCAAACATGGCCTGCAAGAGGTCAGCTTGCTCCGTTTTAGTTGGAAGACCGGTCGATGGTCCACCACGTTGAACGTCAATGATGATCAATGGAAGTTCAAGTGCCACAGCAAGACCGATTGTCTCTGACTTGAGAGCCACACCTGGGCCAGAAGTGGTCGTAATGCCCAACATACCCGCGTAGCTCGCGCCTAGTGCAGCACCGATTGCAGCAATTTCATCCTCAGCCTGGAATGTGCGAACGCCAAAGCCTTTGTGCTTGCTGAGTTCGTGCAAAATGTCCGACGCCGGAGTAATCGGGTAGGAGCCAAGGAACAAAGGCAGCCCAGAACGCTTTGATGCTGCGATCAGTCCGTAAGCGGTTGCAAGGTTGCCGTGAATGTTTCGGTAGGTACCAGCGGGCATCGATGCAGGCTTGACGACGAACTGCGTGGAAAAACTCTCGGTGGTTTCGCCAAATGACCATCCAGCTTGCAGCGCCTTCTTGTTGGCAGCCAGAATTGTTGGCTTCTTGCCAAACTTGGCATCGAGGAACTTGATAGTTGGTTCTAGTGGTCGACTAAATAACCACAGCAACATTCCAAGAGCGAACATGTTCTTGGCACGTTCTGCATCTTTCTTAGTCATGTCGAATTCTTTGAGTGCTTCAACAGTCATTGATGTCAGAGCGATCGGGTGAACGTTGTACCCGTCTAGAGAACCATCTTCGAGTGGATTGCTGTCGTAGCCGACCTTGGTTAGCGCACGGCTACCAAATTCGTCAGTGTTGACGAGCAAGTCGCCACCTTTACGAAGTTCCTTAAGGTTCGCCTTGAGCGCCGCTGGGTTCATCGCAACCAACACATCTGCAAAATCGCCAGGGGTCAAAATGTCATGATCGCCGAAGTTCAACTGGAAGGCAGAAACGCCAGGCAGAGTTCCAGCCGGTGCGCGGATTTCAGCAGGGAAGTCAGGGAAAGTCGTTAGGTCATTGCCTAAGCCAGCTGTGGTGGAGGTGAACTGATCACCAGTGAGCTGCATTCCATCGCCAGAGTCACCGGCAAAACGGATACTCACATGGTCTAATTCGACGACTTCTTTGCTCACGGCCAACCTCTGGAAAAGACTTCAATTTTGTCCCCCTATCGTCCCACTTATTGGGGGTTTTTACATATCCGAGTCCCTGAAATCTGGCTGACAGCGAACATGCAACTGCTCACATAAGTCTCGTACGCTTAGGGGGTGACTACCGCAGCGATCAGAGTGCTTGAAGCAGGGCTTGCCTGTTGTGGGGTTGAAGCTTCCGCTCTGGATTTGGTCGCGCAGGCGGATGTGATTGCGGGGCTCTCGGAAAGCGACTCGCAGCACATCCTGGTGGTGGCCGGAACCGTGACGCACGCCTTGGCGCCTGTGGTGAAGGCGGCATACGACGCGCTGGCCGAGCCGAAAGTCGTCGTCGCCTTTGGCGCATGTGCCATTGGCGGTGGCCCGTATTGGGACTCGTATTCAGTGGTGGCAGGCGCGGATCAGATCGTCCCCGTCGACATTCATGTGCCAGGCTGCCCGCCGACTCCCAATGATTTGGCACGCGCTCTTCGACAAGCAAGTGGACTGGTGAGCGCATGAGTTTGGTAACTGCGGTACTCAGCGATGGTATTCAGGATGGATCGCGACGTATTGCCGTTGACCTAGAACAATGGCATCCGATTCATGTTGAGTTGCAGACACGTGGATTTGATCGCTTCGAATGGTTGACAGCGGTACACAATTTCGAAGATGCATTCGATCTGGTGTCGATGGTCGCAACTTCAGATTTGGCCGAGCGCATTATTGTGACGACGTCGTGCGCCAGCAGTGGCACAGCAACACTTTCTGATATTTTTCCGATTGCGCAATTTCACGAACAAGAAGTTCGGCAATTGTTTGGGGTGCAGTTTGATGGCTTGATCAAAGGTCTGGCATTCGATGCGCCTTTTGAAGGACATCCATTGCGTCGCGACTTCGCGTTGTCGCAACGTGCAGAC
>CANFIL010000110.1 GCA_947447095.1 Actinomycetota bacterium
CCATTTGTCGTCGCCAAGGGCGAAGGCTGCTGGGTCTGGGATGACAAGGGCACCAAATACTTCGACGCTGCTGGCGCACTCTGGTACGTCAACGTCGGACATGGCCGCAAGGTAATCGCCGAGGCGATGTTCGAGCAAGCTTCACAGATCGCCTCGTACTCATCGTTCGGCGACTGCACGACACCATCGACAATCGAACTTGCAAACACGGTTGCTTCCATCGCCCCGAATCCCGATTCCAAAGTTTTCTTCACGCTGGGTGGTTCTGATGCCATTGATACAGCCATCAAGATTGCTCGCCGTTACTGGACGCTAAAGGGCAGCCCAGAAAAGCAAGTCATCCTGTTCCGCGATAACGGTTACCACGGCATGAATATCGGCGGCACTTCAATTGCAGGTATCGGCCCAAACAACGAAAATCTTGGCGATTTCGTAACCAACGTTGCCCAGGTGTCATGGGATAACGCCGACGACGTCATCGCAGCGATTGACGCGATTGGCGAAGACAAAATCGCCGCGTTGTTCTGTGAACCAGTTATGGGTGCCGGTGGCGTGCGCATCGCTCCTGATACTTACCTCCAAGCAATTCGCAAGGCTTGCTCTGAGCGCAACATCTTGTTCGTCGCTGACGAAGTCATTACCGGTTTTGGTCGATGTGGCGATTGGTTCGCGTCAAGCCGCTACAACCTGGAACCGGACATGATGACCGTGGCAAAGGGCTTGACCTCTGGTTACTCCCCCATGGGCGCCGTCATTGCTGCACCAAGCGTGTGGAACGAGTTCTACCGTGAAGGCGCAGGAATCTTCCGCCATGGCTTCACTTATGGTGGTCACGCGACCTCTGCTGCTGCTGGTCTTGCCAACATCAAAATCATGGCAGACGAGCGCCTGCCGCAGCATGTGGCCGAGCTCGAGGACTACTTCACCCAGGCTGTCAAGTCACTCGAAGACATTGACGTGGTTCGTGAAGTTCGTGCCGGTGTTGGTTTCCTTGGCGCAATCCAGCTCGAAGATCCAACGACCGCACCACATTGGTATGAAAAGTGTCGTGAGGCTGGCGTCATTTCTCGCGCTATCTGGACTGGCTCACTTCAAATTGCGCCACCGCTCATCATCACCAAGGACGAGATCGACCAGATGGTTGCGTTGTTCCGCAAGGGACTGACCTCGTAATTTCTGCAACATAAGTAGGGGCCTCACCAATTTTGGTGAGGCCCCTACTTATTGAACTGTGTTAGCGCGTGATCTGGTCTGTGTTGAACGCGCCAGGAACCTCGCTGCCATTGAAGTAAGCCACGACAGATTCAGCCACAGCAATACCTGCCTTTTCTTGTGCCTCTTCGGTCGAAGCACCTAGATGCGGTGTCGCTACAACTTGGTCAAGTGCAAATAGCGGAGAGTCCGTGCATGGCTCCGTTGCGTACACATCAAGCCCTGCTCCAGCAACGCGACCTTCGGTAAGTGCGGTGAACAATGCGGCTTCGTCAAGCACGCCACCGCGAGCGGCGTTGATGATGTGCACAGTTGGCTTGACCTTTGCCAATGCGTCGGTACCAATCAGACCTGCGGTCTCAGCAGTCTTCGGAAGATGCAAGGTGATGAAGTCTGATTGTTCGAGCAATTCATCAAGCGAAACCAAGCGAACAAATTCAAAACCCGCCGGTGCTTGCGTGACATACGGATCGTACGCAACGAATTCCATGTCGAAGGCACGAAGACGCTTCGTTACGAGTTGACCAATTTTGCCAAACCCAATTACGCCGACGGTCTTTCCATGCAGTTCAACGCCACCGAACTTGGAACGAGCCCACTTTCCATTCTTCAAAGCGATGTTTGCTGGCACAACGTTGCGTGCGCTCGAGAGTAGCAAGGCAATCGCAAGTTCCGCCGCCGAAACGATGTTGCTGGTTGGGGCATTCACAACCATGACATTGGCCTCGGTGGCTGCAGGAATTTCAACGTTGTCTAGGCCCACTCCAGCACGTGCGATGATCTTGAGATTTGGCGCAGCTGCGATTGCTTCGGCATCCATCTTGGTTGCAGAACGAATCAAAATTGCATGAGCATCAGTCAATGCCGGCAGCAACGCGGAACGATCAGCGCCGTCAATGTGGCGAATCTCGAAATTCGTTCCAAGGACATCAATAGTGGCAGCGGATAATTCTTCAGCGATGAGGACAACAGGCTTGGTCATACCCTCAGTCTAGAAGTAAAGCTGCCGAGCGGCTGAAGTCGGAATTTTTTTGCAAATACTATGCAGTTACCAAAAATTGGTTTCGTCGCGTAACGCTACCCAGCAATACCAAGCGGCCACGCTTCGATAAGGCCGCAAGTGATCGGCCATAGATTCCATATCTTCTGGTGCTGGAATATTGTCCAATCCTTTAATTTGAGCAAATCCTCGACGAACTGCAATATCACCAGTTGGCCAATAATCAAGTCGGCCATGACGAAACATCAAGAACATCTCACTCGTCCAACGTCCTATTCCCCACATCCGGGAAAGGTAGGCAACTGCAGCATCGTCGTCCAGGGTTTTAAGGTGCTCAAAATCAATAGTGCCATCAAGGATGGCTTCGGCTAACTCGAATGATGTCCGAGCTTTTGCCTTGGTAAAGCCCAGCGCGTGCAGCCCGTCTTGCCCCAGAGCAATCACAGACTCTGGTGTCACAGGTCGACCTACTGCATCAATGAGACGGTACGTGATGGCGTCGGCAGCCTTAACCGAAATCTGTTGCCCAATAATCGCGAAGATCAGCGTTTCGAGCTCCGACTCGTGCAACGGCTCATCCAGAGTGCACCGAGGTGCGTTTTCTAGAAATTTTGCATACTCAGGATCAGCCGATTTCAGATGAGCGATGGCATCGTCGATAGTGCTCATCGCTTTGGAGTCGGAGTAAAGGAAATGGGAAGCTTGGTCGGACCGGTATTGCCGCTATCTGGCAAATACGACGCGCCTTCAAGAATTTGAAAATCCGGAATCCGAGCGACCAGCACCTTGATGGCTTCTTGCATGTCGATACGTGCCACGTAATGACCGATGCAATGATGCATTCCACCGCCAAACCCAAAATGAGGGGCACGCTGTGCCGTGATGTCCATCGTCACCGTATCAAACTTTGCAGGATCGCTTCCGACGGGAATGTTGAAGATTTGAAGAGTCGTGCCCTTCTCAATCGTGAGTCCTTTGTATTCGAAAGTTTCATTGGCTTCACGCGAGACCCACGTAATTGTTGGATTCACTCTCATAACTTCTTCAATGGCATTGCGAGCTAAATCATGATCAGCGCCCAACAAATCCCATTGATCCTTGCGTTGCGAGAAGGTTTGCATCGCCAGACCAAGCTGATTACGGGTTGTGTCAAAGCCTGCAAACACGAGGAACGAAATCAAAATCCGCAGCTCGCGTTCCGTTATTCGTTCACCATCTACGGAGGCCTCAACCAAATTACTAATGAAGTCATCACGAATATCGTTTTTACGAAGTTCAATCAGCCCTTGTGAGATCGCGAGAATCCCTTCAAGCCCTTCCTCAATAACTGGCAGATCATCCTTGATCGTCACGCTAAACACATAGCCCAACTTGGTAGCGAAATCAGCAATGTCCGGCCACAGTGCTGGATCCAATCCAAGCAATTTTGTAATCACAAGTGCGCTGTAGGGCTCTGCAAATTCCGCCATGAAATCGCAACTGCCATTCTCGGAAAAGTTGTCAACGAGTTGATTAGCGAGCTCGGTAAATTCCGGAGTCAACGCTTCGATAATTCGTGGTGAAAACGCAGGATTGGCTAGACGGCGCAAGCGACGATGGTCTTCACCTTCAAGGCTCATCAACATCTCTTGCCACCACTCTGCAAGCGGGCCTTCGGTGATGCCATTGTGTTCTGGCCAACGGCGTGAGCCTTGGTAAAGACGCTTGTCGTTTTGCAGTTCATTGGCATCTTCATAGCGCAGAATGGCGATGCCAAACGGAGTCTTGGCGTACCAACTCTCGTCGCGCGCCGCTAGGACTTCAAGTGAACGAATTGAGAAACCTGGTTCTCGAACGTCAATGAATGGAACGGCGCTCACTGCAATTAACCAAATAACAATTAGTGAACGTGATGAATACTGGTTTCGCCAGAAGCGCGATCAATTTCCAAGAGATAACCATTTTGAAGTTCAGTCCCTGTTGTGACGTGCGGACGTACACCCGAACTCCACGCAGATGTCACACCATCAATTGCTGCCCACTTGAGTTCGTAGTAATCC
>CANFIL010000111.1 GCA_947447095.1 Actinomycetota bacterium
AGGGCCGGTCGGACCTCTCGGCGGTCATAACTGGGCTGGCAAAGGAACTGGGCATGGGTGCCCGTGGCAATTCTGGCGTCATCTTGGCCGAGTACCTGCATGGCTTTGCAGAGCGCGCCAAACCCACGATGTCTGCTCACCAGTGGCATGCCGCTTTGCAGTCGGCTGCGACTCTGGCAGGAGAAGCCGTATCGGTCCCGCGCGAAGGCACGATGCTGACGATTGCGCAAGTGGCAGCCAGTCACGAGCCAACTGAAAACTTTGCTGAATACGTCGTAGCAATCGCAACGGACGTTCGCAACGCGGTCAAGCAAACAACCGAACAACTAGCAGAACTCACTGCAGCTGGAGTTGTTGATTCAGGTGCGTTGGCGCTGTCGTATTTTCATGAGGCAGTTGCTAACGAATTGTCCGGTCGTGAAATGCCCGAACTCGAACTTGCGCAGCGAACCTGTGATGTGACTGCAATTGAATATCGTGGACCATCGCATGAAGTCATGTGCTTGTTCGAGGGTGATGCTGATTCATTGCGCGAAGAACTTGCTGTTATTGGTGAGTCAGTCACAGTGACAGGACGTACGAGTCCTTACAACGTTCACGTGCACGTGGATCATCCTGGGGAAGCACTCAGCGAGGCAATGCGGCATGGTCGTGCCTACCGAATTTCGATCACGCAATTGATCGGCACATTTGATGTCGACACATCAACTGATCTGTCTGGAGTCGCAGCTGTGCTCGCGGGTGAAGGTACAGGCTTAGGCCGCATCGTTGCCGATACTGGAGCGCAGTTTGTCGCGAAACCTCCGATGAGCTCGCCGGCAACATCGGATTTTGTGCGCGCAATTCGTGAGGCTAATGCGGCACATGTCATCGTCTTGCCGAGCGATGTCGATTGTCATGCGAGTGTCGCACTTGCTGCACACCAAGTGCGATCTGATGGCATTACGGTTCACATGATCGGCACAACAAACACACTTGCTTCACTTGCAGCGCTTGCAGTGTTTGATGCAACTGCTGAACTCTCGAAGTCATTAAAAGTAATGACTGAAGCAGCGCAATCGACTCGTGATGGAGCAGTGTTTGTCGCCGTACGCTCAAGCATGACTGCTGCGGGTTTATGCCAGGCAGGGGATGTCATCGGGGTGATTGAGCGCGTCCCGCACGAGATTTCCAATGTGGCATCCATCGATGACATGGCAGTACATGTTGTCGAAGCCATGTTAGATAGCGGTGGTGACCTGGTCACAGTCATCGTTGGCCAAGGCGGAAATGATTCGATCGGAGATCGCCTTGCTGCCGACCACCCAGGTATCGATTTCAGCATTCTGCGTGGCGATCAAACATCACACCCGTATCTAGTTGGTGTCGAATAATGGTTGCGCTGGATCAACAGCTCACGGATGTGCTTGGCGCTAAATCAGCCAAAGCACTCGAGACTGCCTTCGACATGCACACGGTCGAGCATCTCTTACGCGCATACCCGCGAAAGTATGAACGTCGCGGCGCGTTGACAGATCTTGCTGGATTGCAGATCGGTGATCACGTCACGATTCAAGCCGAGGTCCTGTCCTTTGTGACTCATAAAAACAAATCACGCGCAGGGACTCGTCAAGAAGTTGTTATCACGGACGGCACTGGCAAACTCACGCTCGTATTTTTCAATCAGCACTGGCGTGAGAAAGAACTGAGCGAAGGTGCGCGTGGTTTGTTCTCTGGGCAAATCACCGTGTTCAACAACAAACGCCAACTTGCACATCCCGACTATGAATTGCTCGGTGTGACTGATGAAGTAGATGCAAGCAAGTACGTTGACATGTATTTGCCGGTCTATAGCGCGACGGCGAAAGTGCAGTCGTGGACGATCAGTAAATGTGTTGACCTTGTCATTGATCAACTCGATGTGCTCGAAGACCCATTGCCCGAAAGCATGCGAAACGAACGCAAACTCATTGGTCTAGGTGATGCGCTGAAGTGGATTCACCGACCTGCATCTGACGAACAACTTGAACAAGCTCGTGAGCGGTTGAAGTGGGACGAGGCATTGTCGCTCCAACTGGTGTTGTCGAAGCAGCGTCACGAAGAACGCAGCTGGCCAGCAGTTCCACGATTGGAAAAGCCGGACGGATTGTTGGCTGCTTTTGATGCGAGCTTGCCGTTCACATTGACCGATGGCCAGAAAGAAGTTTCCCGCACTATCGCCGAAGAACTCGCTGCTGGTCATCCGATGCACCGACTCCTTCAAGGTGAAGTGGGTTCCGGTAAGACGGTGCTTGCGCTTCGTGCAATGTTGACCGTTGTCGATTCTGGGGGACAGGCGGCGTTGCTTGCCCCAACTGAAGTGCTCGCAGCGCAGCACTACCGAGCCATTACGAAGTTGCTCGGTCCGCTGGCAGAACGTGGGAAACTCGGCTCTCACGACGAGGGCACTGGGGTCACGTTGCTCACCGGCTCGCTGAACACTGCGTCGCGACGCCAAGCATTGCTGGACATCACTTCGGGTCAGGCCGGCATTGTGATTGGTACTCATGCCTTGCTCGAAGACCGAGTCGACTTTTATGACCTCGGCCTGGTCGTCATCGATGAACAGCATCGATTCGGTGTGGAACAGCGCGCAACTCTCGTCGCGAAGGCAGGCAGTGATCGCAGACCACATGTCTTGGTCATGACTGCGACTCCCATTCCGCGAACGGTGGCGATGACCGCATTTGGCGCGCTCGACATTTCAACACTCAAAGAATTGCCTGGCGGTCGCTCGCCAATCACAACCCATGTTGTCTATGCGGCAGAACAACCAGCTCATCTTGATCGGGCATGGCAACGCGCAGTTGAAGAAGTGAAAGCCGGTCATCAGGTCTACGTTGTTGTTCCACGTATCGCCAGCCAAGAAGACAAGCCGACCGACAAGAATCAGCGACCTGCGATTGCCTTGGAAGATCTTGCGCCGCAATTGATGGAAGGTCCACTCAAAGATGTCCGCGTTGGCATCATGCATGGCGGCCTATCGGGCGCTGACAAAGACGATGTCATGCAACGCTTTGCGCTTGGCCCTGCACATGCTGACGGAATTGACGTCATGGTCTCAACAACGGTGATTGAAGTCGGCGTTGATGTGCCGAATGCAACGATGATGGTCATCATGGATGCCGATCGATTTGGTATCAGCCAGTTGCATCAGTTGCGCGGTCGCGTCGGTCGTGGATCAGCTCCGGGTCTGTGTTTGCTTGTGACCGAAGCTGGAAAGTTCAGTTCATCACGCGAACGTCTTGACGCCGTGGCATCAACGACCGATGGGTTCAAACTGGCCGAACTTGATCTCGAACAACGTCGCGAAGGTGACATCCTCGGCCGTGAACAGTCAGGTGTGCGCTCAAGTTTGCACCTCGTGAGTGTTCTCAAGGATGATGAATTGCTTGAAGAGGCGCGCGTTGAAGCCGAGCGAATCATTGCAATCGATCCAGAACTCACAGATCATTCGGCACTCGAACGATCGCTACAGGCGTTGGTAAATCAGGACAGAGCGGAGTATGTGAAGAAGTCATGACTCGCATCATCGCTGGGGACCTGAAAGGTCGCACACTCAAAGTTCCACCATCAGTCACGCGTCCAACATCAAGTCGTGTTCGTGAAGCAATGTTTTCGAGTCTTGAACATGCACACGGTGGACTCGAAGACATGCGCGTACTCGACCTATTCGCTGGGTCAGGCGCATTGGCTATCGAGTCCCTCTCGCGTGGTGCCGAATATGCCGAGCTGATGGAAAGCGACGCCAAAGCCGTTATGACCATCAAAGACAATCTCAAGGCACTCAACATTAATGCTCAGGTTGTTGGCGGTGATCTCTTCGGCCATCTTGCCGGCGGTTCAACGTCGGGTCGTTTCGATATCGTCTTCGCGGATCCGCCATACGGCATTGCCGACGATCGAATGACTCACATGCTCGAGCTTTTGCGTGATGGAAACTGGCTCAATGATGACGCCGTAGTTGTTGTCGAGCGCGACAAGCGCAGTGCGTGCGAATGGCCCGACGGTTTTGGCGACATTGAACAACGCTCATACGGAGACACAGTTGTTTGGTACGGTCATTTCATTGGAAGCGAAGTGGAGCAGTTATGACCAAGGCAATTTGTCCAGGATCGTTCGATCCGGTCACCAACGGACACCTTGATGTGTTCGCTCGCGCTGCTGCC
>CANFIL010000112.1 GCA_947447095.1 Actinomycetota bacterium
AGCTTCATGTTCGGAGCAATCGCGACACCAAATGGAGATCCTGTTGGAATGACAGTGATTGCAGTCCCAATGATTTTTCTCACCTGCATCGCAATGTCCATCGCGCTGGTAAACGATAAGCGTCGGGCTAAGCGAAAATCTCAAACTGGTACGGATCAATGGTCTGACGACGAGATTTCTCCGATTGACGTCTAAATGTTCGCACTCCTTGTTAAACCGGCAGTTCTGCGTAGCAGGCGTTTCGCGCCACTAGTAAACGAGTGGACGAAGCAGGGCGCAACTATCTTGCAATCACATTCAATTGCTGAGATTCGATCAGAAGTCGAAGAATTGATGTCTGGTTCGAGTGAGCCTGTAACAGTAGTTGCATGTGGCGGCGATGGAACGGTTCATCTTTTGCTCAACGCCGTTGTCGGACTCGATGTTCGTTTTGCAGTAGTTCCTATGGGTACCGGAAACGATTTCGCCCGTTACTTGGGTTTAAAAAAAGCTCGGGATGCAATTGAGGTCGCTAAGAGCGGGGTTACGAGAAACATCGATGTTGGCCATATTGCATTGAAAGATGAATCGCGACATTTCTTAGGGATTGCATCGTGTGGTTTTGATGCTCAAGTGAACGAACGTGCAAATACATATCGCGGACCCCAAGGCACTGTGAAATATGTTGTCGCATTATTGGGGGAGTTGCGTGCACTAAAGGTGCTCAAAGTGCTTGTGGCAATTGATGATTCTGCTTCACATCACAAGGTGACGTTGATGGCAATTGGTAATACATCGTCGTATGGTGGCGGCATGTTGGTGTGTCCGCAGGCAGATGCATACGATGCGAAACTCGAAGTCATGAGAGTTGCTGAAGTAAATCGCCGGACACTCCTTCGTGTTTTCCCTCGTGTTTTCCGAGGCACGCATGTCACTCATCCGGCAGTGACAATGTCTAGGGCGTCTCGCGTCGAAATTTCTGGTGAAGATTTCCCAATTTATGCCGATGGTGAACGAATCGGTCTCGGACCGGCCGCTGTGACGGTTTTGCCAGCCAAACTGGCAGTGTTGCACGAGAGGTAACAACTTCGACCGCTTAGTGTTGACGTATGGAAGATTCGCCCGCAGAGCGGTTTGCTGCAGCAAAGCGTCGTAATGCACAGGCGAAGTCCCTACTAGGGGAATTCCAAGATTCGCTGCCGTATCGACTTGATGATTTTCAAATTGAAGGCTCTCAAGCTATCCAGGATGGGCACAGTGTTTTGGTCGCTGCGCCAACGAGCGCGGGCAAAACCATGGTCGGTCAGTTTGCCGCATATTTCGCACTAGCCAAACAAACGAGATGCTTCTATACGACCCCAATTAAGGCCCTTTCGAATCAGAAGTTTCGAGAGTTTTGTGATGTTTTCGGCGCAGATTCGGTTGGGCTACTCACTGGTGATAACAACATCAATGGGGATGCGCCGATTGTGGTCATGACGACCGAAGTGCTTCGCAACATGTTGTACGAAAATTCCAATGGACTAAAAGATCTATCGCACGTTGTGATGGATGAAGTTCATTACCTTGCAGATCGCTCGCGCGGCGCCGTATGGGAAGAAGTGATCATTCACTTGCCTCCAGCGGTTTCTGTGGTTGCGCTCTCGGCGACTGTCTCTAATGCCGAAGAGTTTGGAGATTGGCTTCGCGCGGTTCGAGGAAATTTAGAAATTGTTGTCGAGGAGCATCGTCCAACGCCGTTGCATCAGCATGTCATCGCAGGACGTGACATGTTTGATTTGTTCACTGACACAAAGCTTCTCAAACTTAATCCAGATTTAGCCAGAATCGCCCGCAATGAGCGGACTAATCCCCAAGGACGTGGACGGTTCCAGAGTCGATACACGCCCAGTCGCGCATCAGTCATCGAGCAACTTGCGCGGGCAGATATGTTGCCGTGCATCACATTCATCTTTTCGCGAGCTGCGTGTGACGATGCAGTACAACAATGTTTAAGTACGGGTTTGCATCTGACGACTCGTGACGAAGTTTTGAAAATTCGCGGATACGTGGATGCCGCCTTTGCTGATGCGGATGTCGAAGAATTACGAGTTTTGGGTTACAACGCGTGGCTTGAGGGGCTTGAACGTGGCATTGCCGCGCATCATGCTGGTCTCGTTCCAGCGTTTAAAGAAGTCGTCGAAAAGCTTTTTCAGGAAAATCTCATCAAGGTTGTTTTCGCTACTGAAACTCTTGCCCTTGGCATCAACATGCCGGCACGAAGCGTGGTTCTTGAGAAGTTGTCGAAATGGAATGGCACAGTTCACGCACCGATAACGCCAGGGGAGTACACCCAGCTCACAGGTCGAGCGGGTCGCCGTGGGATTGATACTCAAGGGCATGCCGTTGTTGTGTGGCATGCTGGCATGGATCCGAATGGTCTCGCAGGGCTTGCCAGTACTCGCACTTATCCGTTGAAATCAAGTTTTAGACCGTCCTACAACATGGCTATCAACTTGATTGGCAAGGTTGGAACTCATAAGGCGCGTGAACTTCTTGAATCATCATTTGCTCAATTTCAGGCCGATAAATCGGTTGTAGGTCTTGCGACTCAATTGCGACGCAGTGAGGAAGCGCGTGATGGTTACGAAGAGGCTACCCAGTGTCACTTAGGCAATTTTGAAGAGTATTTCAACCTTCGTCGGCAGTTGTCGCAACTTGAGAAAGATACCGCGCGTGATGGAGTTCGCGAACGGCGCTATAACAACATCACGTTTCTGAACAGTTTGGCACGTGGTGACGTGATTGTGATTGATAGTCATCGTCGGTCAAGCGTTCCTTACGTGGTCCTTGACGAGGCACGTGATTTTGAAGATCCTCGTCCACGTGTGATGTCACTGAATAAGGAAGTTAAGCGATTGGCTTTCAGTGATCTAGCTGATGGTGGCCGAGTACTTGGATCAGTTCGAATTCCGCCGATGTTTGACTCGCGTGCGGCCAAGAGTAAGCAATGGCTCGTAGATCAGATGAAGAAGTTTGCAGCACGAGATGAAAAACCTGTGCGAGAAGATCGTTCGAGTGAATCTCGAAACGAGATTGAAATTTCACGTCTTCGCAAGGCAATGCGAGCCCACCCGTGCCATGGCTGCAACGATCGTGAAGAGCATGCTCGCTGGTACGACCGAATTTTTACGGCGGACCGCGAAATTCGAAAGTTGGAATCCAAAGTTGAACAGCGCACCAGTTCGATCACTCGAGAATTTGATCGCATTTGCGATGTGTTGGTTCACTTGGATTATCTCGTTCGAACCGAAGATGGACACTCAGTCACGCCTCAAGGTGAAGTTCTAGGACGCATTTATAGTGAGCGCGATTTATTGGCGGCGGAGTGCTTAAGCAATGGCCTGTGGTCCGAACTCGAGCCAGACCAAATGGCAGCAGTTGCCTCTATGTTGGTTTATGAGTCCCGTCGGGATGATGATGGCGAGCAAATCACCCTGCCTGAAGGCGATCTTGGAGATGTGATCGATGAGATGTTCAGGCTGTGGGGCGAACTGAAAGATATTGAAAGCCAACACCGCACCGACTATTTACCAGAGATGGACGTCAATTTCATTTGGCCGATGTTGCGCTGGTCACGAGGGCAAACAATCACCAAGGTACTTCGCAATAGTGACCTGCAGCCAGGAGACTTTGTCCGCTGGACCAAAATGGTGATCGATATGCTCAGTCAGATCAGTATGGCAACGGACGATGAGAAAGTTTCCCGCACTGCACGGCAAGCAATGAACAGTCTGGAACGAGGAATTGTTGCATGGTAAATCGTCACATCTATTTTGATACTGCAACGTTGTACTACCGCGCGTATTACGCAGTCCCTGAAAGTATTACTGCACCAGATGGCACTCCCAGTGGTGCAGTTCGAGGGTTCTTGGACATGGTGTCGACGCTACTCACGCAATTTCCGCCACAGGATGTTGTGTTCGCATGGGATGACGATTGGCGACCAGCCTGGCGAGTGGCGCTTGTGCCAAGTTATAAAACGCATCGCGCAGAAGATTCTGATGGAGTCGAAATCGAGGTTGTTCCAGACACTCTTGGACCGCAGATTGATGCGATTCGACAGATTCTCGACGCCATTGGTGTGCCTCGCATAGGTCAAGAAGGCCATGAAGCTGACGACATTCTCGGTTCACTTGTCCATCAGCGACCCG
>CANFIL010000113.1 GCA_947447095.1 Actinomycetota bacterium
AGGCTTAGTCAGCGCAAGATATGCACGCCACGTTGGTAGAGGTTTTACCTCGGGCGGGGTTGCTACAGACACAACCGCAAGCCTACCCGCGCCGAACGCAAGGGCACGTTGGGCACTAGATACGATTAATAATGTGAGCGATTTCTCTTGGTCCCCAGTTGATGACAAAGCTGTTGTAACAGCCCGTTGCCTAGCAATGGATAGTGTTCAAAAGGTCGGAAACGGCCACCCCGGTACTGCAATGAGCCTGGCTCCAGTTGCCTACCTGCTCTTCCAAAAGTTTCTTCGCCATGATCCAAGCGATCCGCAGTGGATCGGTCGCGATCGCTTCGTTCTCTCTAATGGTCACAGCAGCCTGACGCTTTACATCCAGTTGTACTTGTCTGGCTATTCCCTGTCGCTCGATGACCTCAAGGCATTTCGCACGTGGGACAGCTTGACCCCAGGTCACCCTGAGTTTGGTCACACCGCAGGCGTAGAAGTGACCACAGGTCCATTGGGCACTGGTCTGGCTACCGCTGTCGGCATGGCGATGGATGCACGTTATGTTCGCGGATTACTAGATGCCTCCGCTCCCGCGGGCACAAGTCCCTTCGACCACCGTATCTGGGTCATTGCAGGCGACGGCTGTCTACAAGAAGGCATTACCGCAGAAGCATCATCACTTGCAGGTCATCAGCAACTGGGAAATCTTGTTGTCATTTACGACGACAATCACATCTCGATCGAAGGCGACACTGCTGTTTCATTCAGTGAAGATGTGCTTGCGCGCTACGAGTCATACGGGTGGAATGTTGACCATGTCGACATGGCTGCCGATGGAAGCGTCGACATTGCAGGACTTGATGCGGCCCTTACCCGCGTATCTGCAGTGACAGACCGACCATCAATCGTGCGAGTTCGTAACATCATTGGTTGGCCGGCACCCAACCTTCAAAACACTGGCAAGGTTCACGGCTCTGCGCTTGGTGAAGCCGAAATTGCAGCCACTAAAGAACTTCTTGGCGCAGATCCAACAACAGCCTTTGCCGTTTCTGATGAGGTCATCTCGCGCACTCATGAAGTTCGTATGCGTGGAGCTGCTTTGCATGCACAATGGCAGTCGTCGTTCGACAACTGGGCAGCTGCAAATCCAGACAATGCCAAACTTCTTGCTCGTTTAGTGAAGCGTGAATTGCCCTCCGACTGGAACGCTGACATCCCGGTATTCGAAGCAGGCACCCAGGTGGCAACTCGCAAGGCATCGGGTGACGTCATCAACGCAATCGCTGGTCGAGTTCCCGAGTTCTGGGGCGGCTCAGCCGATCTAGGTGAAAGCAATCTCACCACTATCGAACACGGCAATTCGTTCCTACCTGCCAACAGCACGATGCCAAACGCCAGCACACATGGACGCATCGTTCATTTTGGTATTCGCGAATTCGCTATGGGCGCTGCATTGAACGGCATGACTCTTGCCGGCCTTACTCGCCCATTCGGCGGAACCTTCATGGTGTTTAGTGACTTCATGCGCGGAGCAGTTCGCTTGGCTGCGCTGATGAAACTGCCAGTGACATACGTGTGGACCCATGACTCAATCGGCGTTGGCGAAGACGGCCCAACACACCAACCTGTCGAGCATCTCTGGGCACTACGTGCAATTCCAGGTCTCGACATCGTGCGTCCTGCGGATGCAAACGAAACCGCTTCGGTTTGGCAGATTGCTCTGGGTCGCAAGAATCCTGTCGGCCTGATGCTGTCGCGACAGAATCTCCCAGTTGTCGATTCAGCCGTTACTCGCGACGTTGAGACCGTGGCTCGTGGCGCCTATGTACTCGCCGAGGCGTCCAGCGCTCCACAAGCAATCGTGATTGCAACAGGTTCCGAAGTCAGCATTGCATTGAGCGCACGCGAAGAACTCGAAGCCGCAGGCATTTCAACTCGAGTGGTTTCTGCGCCGTGCTTGGAATGGTTTGAAGAGCAAAGTCCCGAGTATCGCGAATCCGTTTTGCCATCAACGGTTACTGCCCGCGTAAGTATTGAAGCCGGTATTGCACAGGGTTGGTGGAAATACGTTGGTGCTGGCGGCGCATGCGTCTCACTCGAGCACTTCGGCGCTTCAGCCGGCGGGCCAAAGTTGTATGAAGAATTCGGCATCACTTCTGCTGCCGTAGTAACAGCCGTGAAGGGTCTCATTAAATAATGACCACGCTAGAAGAACTCAGTGCCGTAGGCGTATCGGTCTGGCTTGACGATCTCGATCGTCATCGCATTGAATCTGGCAATCTCGCCGAACTCATTACAACGAAGTCAGTAGTTGGCGTCACAACGAATCCGAGCATCTTCGAAAAGGCACTCACTTCCGGTGTTAGCGAATATGCAAATCAACTTGCTGAATTAAAAGGAACTAATGTCGACACTGCGGTCAAGGCGTTAACAGTCCACGATGTTCGCGAGGCATGCGATATCTTCCACAGCACATGGGTAGCAAGTAACGGCGTCGATGGACGCGTCTCGCTTGAAGTGGATCCTCGCCTTGCCCACGACACTGATGCCACGGTGGCCCAAGCACGGGAACTCTGGGACATCGTCGACCGCAAAAATCTCATGATCAAGATCCCTGCAACAAAGGCAGGCATTCCAGCCATTACCCAAGTCCTCAGTCATGGCATCAGTGTGAATGTAACTTTGATTTTCTCGGTCGAGCGCTACCTCGAAGTCATGGACGCATGGCTAGCTGGCTTAGAGGCTGCATCAGCCAATGGACATGATCTTGCAACGATTGAATCCGTCGCATCCTTCTTTGTCTCGCGCGTGGATACTTTGGTCGACAAACAACTCGATGACATTGGGACGCCCGCCGCCGCAGCATTACGAGGTAAAGCAGCGATTGCTAATGCTCAATTGGCTTGGGATGCCTATCGTCAAATCATTTCCAAAGATCGTTGGCAAACACTCAACGCACTCGGCGCGCACCCGCAGCGACCGCTGTGGGCATCAACTGGCGTTAAAGATCCGGCTTATGACGACACACGCTACGTGGTTGAACTTGCAGCACCAGGTTGCGTCAACACGATGCCTGAAGGCACTCTTAATGCCGTAGCTGACCATGGCGTAGTGCGAGGCGATACGGTCTCAGGTACCGCAGAAGCAGCCCGGTCTGTGTGGGAACAACTCGCCGCAGTCGGCATCAACCATGCCGAAGTTTTCGAACATCTTGAAACTGATGGTGTCGATAAATTTATTGCTGCATGGCAGCAACTTCTCAACTCGCTTGCCGCAACACTGAATGATGCCTCGTGATCAATCCCCTACGCTCGGCCGATGATCGACGACTACCCCGCGTAGCCGGCCCGTGCAGTCTTGTTATTTTTGGTGTCACCGGTGACCTCGCCCGCAAAAAAGTCATGCCCGCCATTTACGACCTGGCAAACCGCGGCTTATTGCCACCAGGCTTTGCACTTGTTGGATTTGCTCGGCGCGATTGGGACGAGCAAGACTTTGCTCAAATCGTTCACGACTCAGTGCGCGAACATGCACGTACCGAGTTTCGTGAAGATGTGTGGCAACAGCTCGCCGCAGGTATCCGATTTGTTGCAGGTGACCTAAACAGTGCCGAATCTTTCGATGAACTCAAACGAGTAGTTGATGAACTCGACAGGACACGCGGCACTCGCGGAAACCATGGTTTCTACTTGTCCATCCCGCCAAACATGTTTCCGGTCGTCATTCAGCAGCTCAAACGTTCTGGGCTATCAGAAAGTAGTAAGGACGCGTGGCGTCGAGTAGTCATCGAAAAGCCATTCGGACACGATGCGAAATCTGCTCGCGCACTCAACGAAGTTGTCGGCGATGTCTTTCCTAGTGGTTCTGTGTTTCGCATTGACCACTACTTAGGTAAAGAAACTGTCCAGAACATGATGGCGATTCGCTTCGCCAACAACCTGTACGAACCAATTTGGAATTCCAACTATGTCGACCACGTGCAAATCACAATGGCCGAGGACATCGGAATTGGTGGGCGCGCTGGATACTACGACGGCATTGGTGCTGCTCGCGATGTGATCCAAAACCATCTCCTCCAACTCGTTGCCTTGGCTGCCATGGAGGAACCGACATCACTCAACGCAGACGCGGTTCGAATTGAAAAAGAAAAAGTTCTGAGTTCAATTAAGTTGCCAC
>CANFIL010000114.1 GCA_947447095.1 Actinomycetota bacterium
ATCGAGCGTCAGACCCGTCAGGATTTACTCAAGCTCGCCAAAGATCTCAAGCTTCCGTTAGTTGCAACGAATGATTTGCATTACGTCTATCCTGAAGACGCATTAATGCACGAAGTGCTTTTGTGTATTGGTACTCGTACCACGATGGATGACCCGAAGCGTTTTAAGTTTGATGCTCAAGATTTTTATCTCAAGTCCGCCGCAGAAATGCGTGATGTCTGGCGTGAATTACCCGAGGCTTGTGACAACACGCTTCTCATTGCCGAGCGTTGCAATGTGAGCTTTACGGAAAACCAAAATCTGATGCCACAGTTCCCGGTCCCTGACGGAGAGACGGAACAAACTTGGCTGACCAAGGAAGTGAAGAAGGGTCTTGAGTTCCGTTTCGCTGGCGCAATGGTGCCAAAGGAATATCAAGAACGCGCTGCATACGAACTTGGTGTCATTGGCCAGATGGGATTCCCCGGATACTTCCTTGTGGTGGGTGACCTGTGTCAACATGCGCGCGAGGTGGGTATTCGCGTTGGTCCTGGTCGTGGCTCTGCAGCAGGTGCATTGATCGCGTGGGCGCTTCGCATTACAGAGCTTGATCCGGTGAAGCACGGTTTGATGTTTGAGCGATTCTTGAACCCTGATCGCATTTCCATGCCAGACATCGACATCGACTTCGATGAACGTCGTCGCTCCGAAATGATTCGTTACGCGACAGAAAAGTACGGCGAATCTCATGTGGCCCAGATCATCACGTATGCCTCAATTAAGGCCAAGGCTGCAATTAAAGATGCTGGTCGTGCACTTGGTTATCCATACGCCCTCGGAGATCGCATTACCAAGGTCATGCCTCCTGGTGTCATGGGCAAGGACATTCCATTGTCGGGAATCTTTGACACCGAGCACGCTCGTTACAGCGAAGCTCAAGAATTCCGCGATCTATACGAAGACGATCAAGAGGTCCGCCACGTTGTAGACACTGCTCGCGGCATTGAAGGGCTGAAGCGTCAGCCTGGTGTACACGCCGCCGGTGTGATTTTGTGTAAGGAACCGCTCCTCGATGTGTTGCCGATCTGGCGTCGTGATCAAGATGGTGCAATCATCACCCAGTTCGACATGGGTGCTTGTGAAAAACTCGGCCTACTCAAGATGGACTTCCTTGGGTTACGAAACCTCACGGTGCTTGACGATACGTTGATGCACATTAAGAACAACCGCGGCGAAACGATTGTTCTGGAAGAACTAGGTCTTGACGACACAGCGACATATGAGTTGCTGGCTCGCGGCGACACGCTTGGCGTGTTCCAACTAGATAGTGGACCGATTCGTTCGCTCTTGCGCTTGATGGTCCCAGATTCATTCGATGACATCAGTGCTGTACTCGCGTTGTATCGCCCGGGCCCAATGGGCGTGAACTCGCACAATAATTACGCCGACTATAAAAATCAGCGCAAGCCAATGGTTCCGATCCACCCGGATCTTGAAGAACCATTGAAGGATATTTTGGGCGAGACGTATGGCCTCATTGTTTATCAAGAGCAAGTTATGGCCATTGCTCAAAAGGTAGCTGGGTACACACTTGGTCAGGCGGACTCGCTTCGCCGCGTCATGGGTAAGAAGAAGAAGGAAGAGCTCGAAGAGAACTATCCGATCTTTGCCAACGGCATGAAAGAACAAGGATTCAAGGACGACGTCGTTAAAGACTTGTGGGATACCTTGACGCCGTTTGCGGACTATGCGTTTAACAAGGCTCACAGTGCTGGATATGGACTCGTGTCGTATTGGACTGCGTTCCTCAAAGCGAATTACCCAGCCGAATACATGGCCGCGCTACTGACCAGTGTGAAAGACGATAAAGATAAGTCCGCCGTCTATCTCAACGAATGTCGCCGCATGGGCATCAAGGTGTTGCCGCCTGATGTGAACGAATCCGATGTGGACTTTGCTCCCGTTGGTCAGGATATTCGATTTGGTCTGGCGGCAGTGCGCAACGTAGGCGTCAACGTTGTGGAGTCATTAAAGATTTCGCGAAGTGAACAAGGACGGTTCACTTCGTTTAGTGACTTCTTGTCCAAAGTCGACGTTCAGGTATGCAATAAGCGGACCATTGAGTCGTTGATTAAAGCCGGAGCATTTGATTCACTCGGTCATACGCGACGTGGCTTGACGGCAATTCACATAGAAGCGATCGACTCGGTGCTCGATACCAAAAAGGCTGAGGCGATTGGTCAGTTCGATCTCTTTGGTTCAATGGGTGAGCCAGACAACGGTGCAATTGGTGGACTTGAACTCAACATCCCGACAGATGAGTGGGACAAGAAGTTTTTGTTAGCTCAAGAACGGGAAATGCTTGGACTCTATGTGAGCGACCATCCGCTGTTTGGCGTTGAGCGTTTGCTTGCGACACAAACCACGATGGCGATCTCTGGTGTTTCAGATAGTTCCGATGGAACGATCGCTACCCTTGGTGGCCTCATTAGCGGAATTCAACTCAAGACGACTCGTAAGTCTGGTGAACGATGGGCCATCGTTTCACTCGAAGACCTTGAAGGCGTTGTTGAAGTGATGGTGTGGCCAAAGGTCTTCGCCGGCATGGCTAACTCGCTGAATGAAGATGCAATTGTTTTGATGCGTGTTCGGATTCAAAAGAATGATGATGACGCACCTCGAGTTTCAGCTCTCGATATTTCAATTCCAGATATCTCATCGGCTTCATCTGGCCCGATCATGATTTACATTCCGGAGTCTCGGGTAAACCCATCTGTGATGACGTCATTGCGCGAAGTATTCGCAACTCATCCTGGGACCAACGAAGTTCACTTAACTGTGGTCATGTCGGACAAAGAAGTTGCAATGAAGAGTGATCAGATTCGGGTGACTCCGTCGCCATCCCTCTTCGCAGACCTCAAGGCGCTACTTGGACCGGCTTGCCTCGAAAGCCCGCTAACGCGAAACGCTTAATCAGCGATCTCGGCAATGATTGCGCCGGTAGCGCGAACAAGATCTGCGGGAGCAAGCTCAATGTCGAGTCCGCGCCGACCGCCGCTGACTAACACTGTGTCGAACAACTCTGCTGTCTCGTCGAGAACAGTGGTGAGCTTCTTCTTTTGTCCAATGGGACTAATGCCGCCTACGACATATCCAGTGATACGTTGCGCAACGACAGGATCTGCCATGGCTGCCTTTTTGCCGCCGATGGCCTTTGCCAGCAACTTCAGACTGACGTGATGGTTCACAGGAACAATGGCAACGACATGATTGCCATCGACGTCCGCGACGAGGGTCTTAAAGATTTGGTCGGCCGGCAACCCGAGCTTTTCGGCAGCTTCAAGTCCAAATGATGGGGCAGCAGGGTCGTGATCGTACTCACGGATCTCAAATGAGATACCCAATCGAGTGAGTTCAACGAGTGCTGGAGTGCCAGTGGCCATAGTTCGAATATTAGATGTTGGCTACCAGTGCCTAGAATTGACCTATGTTGCGCACTTTGGATCTTCGTGGAGGCTCACGATCCAACCGAGTTCTGCGCGATATCGTGCCAAGAGCCCAAATTGATGTCGAGTCTGCCGTTGAATCGGTGCGCCCCATCGTCCAAGATGTTGCTGAGCGAGGAGCCATTGCGGCACTTGATTGGTCTGAAAAGCTTGACGGAGTTCGCCCCGAAAGTATCCGGGTTCCTAGCCAAGTCATTGCAGATGCTTTGACGCGGCTTGATGCTGACATCCGTGTTGCCTTAGAAGAGGCAATTCGACGCGTTCGCATCGTGCACGAACATCAACGCCGTGAAGACACGAATGTGACAGTTGTTGATGGCGGCACAGTTACCGAACGATGGCTGCCAGTAGATCGCGTTGGTCTGTACGTGCCAGGTGGGCGAGCTGTTTATCCAAGTAGCGTCGTTATGAACGTTGTTCCTGCTCAAATCGCAGGGGTTGAATCCATTGTGGTTGTTTCACCGCCACAAAAGGATCATGGCGGTTGGCCGCATCCAACAATCCTTGCAGCATGTGCCTTGCTCGGAATTGACGAGGTGTATGCCGTCGGTGGTGCTCAAGCTGTGGCCCTGCTTGCCTACGGCGACGAGGATATTGAGCCTGTTGTCATGGTGACTGGTCCGGGCAACAGGTGGGTGACTGCAGCCAAGCGTCTGCTCA